>JAFMQQ010000509.1 GCA_017354595.1 Micromonosporaceae bacterium | reverse complement strand
GCGGGCGTGACGCGCAACGCGGCCGAGGTCGGGCTGACCCGCGGCGAGGACTACGACCCTGCGCTGCTGTCGCATGAGAAGGAACTGGAGCTACTCAAGGCCCTCGGCGACTACCCCGGGGTGGTGGCGACCGCCGCCGAACTGCGCGAGCCGCACCGGGTGGCGCGGTACCTGGAGGAGCTGGCCGGCACCTACCACCGCTTCTACGACGTGTGCCGGATCCTGCCGCGTGGCGATGAGCCGATCACCGAGACGATGCGCGCCCGGCTCTGGCTCAACGACGCGGCCCGTACCGTCATCGCCAACGGGCTCGGGCTGCTCGGCGTCAGCGCACCGGAGCGGATGTGAGCCGGCCGATCCGGCTGGCGCTGCTCGGCTGCGGTACGGTCGGCGCCGAGGTGGTACGCCTGCTGCACGACCAGGCCGCCGACCTCACCGCGCGGGTAGGGGCACCACTGTCCATTGTGGGCATCGCGGTACGCCGCCTGGGCCGGGACCGTGGCCGGCTGCCGGTCGACCCAGCGCTGTTCACCACCGACGCGCTCGGCCTGGCCAAGCGGGACGACGTGGACGTGGTGGTGGAGGTGGTCGGCGGCGTCGAGCCTGCCCGCACCTGGCTGGTCGAGGCGCTGCGCAGCGGCAAGAGCGTGGTGACCGCCAACAAGGCGCTGCTGGCCGAGGAGGGCGGGACGTTGCACGACGCCGCCGCCGAGGGTGGGGCCGACCTGTACTTCGAGGCGGCGGTGGCGGGCGCGATCCCGTTGCTGCGCCCGTTGCGCGAGTCGCTGCACGGCGACCGCATCGTCCGGGTGACCGGGATCGTCAACGGTACGACCAACTTCGTTCTGTCCTCAATGGACTCTTCTGGCGCCGGGTACGCCGAGGCGCTGGAGGAGGCGACCGAGCTGGGCTACGCGGAGGCGGACCCGACCGCTGACGTGGAGGGTTTCGACGCGGCGGCGAAGGCGGCGATACTCGCTTCGCTGGCGTTCCACACCCGGGTCCGGGCCGGCGACGTGTACCGCGAGGGCATCACCGAGGTGAGCGCGGCGGATGTGGCCAGCGCCAAGGAGATGGGCTGCACCATCAAGCTGCTCTGCCTCGCCGAGCGCAGCGGCGAAGGGGCGGAGCGCGGGATCAGCGTACGGGTGCACCCGGCGATGATCCCGCGCAGCCACCCGCTGGCCAGCGTGGGAGATGCGTTCAACGCGGTCTTCGTCGAGGCCGAGGCGGCCGGGCAGCTGATGTTCTACGGCCGCGGTGCGGGTGGCGCGCCGACCGCGAGTGCGGTCCTCGGTGACCTGGTCGCGGTGGCCCGCAACCGGTTGTCCGGCAGCCGTGCCGCGGGCGAGTCGAACTACGCGGCGCTGCGGATCCGGCCGATGGGCGAGGTTCAGACCCGGTACCAGATCCGGCTCGAGGTCAGCGACCGGGCCGGGGTACTCGCCGCCGTCGCCGGGGTCTTCGCCCAGCACGACGTCTCGATCGCCACCGTGCGCCAGTCCGGCCGTGGCGCCGACGCCACGCTGTTCATCGTCACCCATACCGCGCCCGATGCCGCCCTGGCGGCCACTGTCGAACAGCTGCGCCGGCTGGATATCGTGCGTTCGATCGCGAGCGTGCTACGGGTGGAAGGGGAGTAGCCATGTGGCGGGGGTTGCTTGAGGCCTACCGGACCCGGCTCCCGGTCACCGACGCCACTCCGGTCATCACGCTGTACGAGGGGAACACCCCGTTGCTGCCGGCGCCGACCCTCTCCGCGCAGACGGGCTGCGAGGTGTACCTGAAAGTGGAGGGCGGCAACCCGACCGGCTCGTTCAAGGACCGCGGCATGACCGTCGCCGTGTCCCGCGCGGTCGAGCAGGGCGCGAAGGCGATCATCTGCGCCTCGACCGGCAACACCAGCGCCTCCGCGGCGGCGTACGCGGCCCGCGCCGGGCTCACCTGCGCGGTGCTGGTACCGCAGGGCAAGATCGCGCTGGGCAAGCTGGCCCAGGCGCTGGTGCACGGTGCCCGGCTGCTCCAGGTGGAAGGCAACTTCGACGACTGCCTCGGTATCGCCGCCAAGCTCGCCACCGAGTACCCGGTGGCGCTGGTCAACTCGGTGAATCCCGACCGGCTGCACGGGCAGAAGACAGCCGCCTTCGAGATCGTCGAGGCGTTGGGCGATGCGCCCGACATCCACTGCCTGCCGGTGGGCAACGCGGGCAACATCTCCGCGTACTGGATGGGGTACACCGAGGACCACCGGGTGGGCAACGCGACCAGGCGCCCCCGGATGTACGGCTTCCAGGCCGCCGGCGCGGCGCCGATCGTCACCGGCAAAGTGGTACCCGAGCCGAGCACGATCGCCACCGCCATCCGGATCGGCAACCCGGCCTCGTGGACCAGGGCGCTGGACGCCAGGGACGAGTCGGGCGGCTCGATCACCGCGGTGACCGACCGGGAGATCCTGTCGGCGTACCGGATGCTGGCCCGACAGGTGGGCGTCTTCGTCGAGTTGGCCAGCGCCGCGAGCGTGGCCGGGCTGCTGCAGGAGGCGGCGGCGGGCAGGGTACCGCGAGGCTCGGTGGTGGTCTGCACGGTGACCGGTCACGGCCTGAAGGATCCGGAGTGGGCGATCTCCACCGCGCCTTCGCCGATCACCATCCCGGTCGACCCGCTGGCCGCCGCCCGTACCCTCGACCTCGCCTGAATCTGCGGGCCGCTCGGCCCTTCCCCGGACGGACACCTTGCGCTATCGTCCTGATATCACTTCGATATTGGAGGCGTCATGTCGGACGTCAAATCGGGCGGTACGGCGGCGTTCACGGAGCGGCGTGCGTTCCGGGTCTCGGGCTTTCTCGCGTTGCTCGTCCTCGCGGCTGATCTCCTGGTCTGGGTCCAGTTGGTCCGTGCCGGTCGGGACAACGGCTGGTTGTGGTTCATCGAGACGCTGGTGGTGGTCGCGCTCGTCACCGGCTTCGGGGTGGTCAACCCCAACCAGGCGCTGGTGGTGCTGCTGTTCGGGCGCTACGTCGGGAGCCTGCGCCGGCCGGGGTGGCAGTGGACGGTGCCCTTCACCAAGAAGCGGCGAGTATCGATGCGGGTACGCAACTTCGAGACCGAGCGGCTGAAGGTCTCCGACGCGGACGGCAATCCGGTGGAGATCGCCGCCGTCGTGGTATGGCAGGTCGTGGAGACCGCCAAGGCGGTGTTCGCGGTCGACAACCACGTGCAGTACGTCGCGGTCCAGGCCGAGGCGGCGGTACGCCACCTGGCCACCTCGTACCCGTACGAGGCGCATGAGGACGGCCGCACCAGCCTGCGCGACGCCAGCGTGGTCAGCGACGTGCTCACCGCCGAGCTGCGCGACCG
>JAFMQQ010000092.1 GCA_017354595.1 Micromonosporaceae bacterium | reverse complement strand
ACCTGTCCACAGTCGACGGTGCCATCCTCCGGGTCGGTGACCGTCGCCGACCACGGGATGCTGTCACCCCAGTTGAAGAAGCCACCATCGACCGGGCCGGTGATGTGCACCGTGGGTGCGGTATTACCGACCTCGACCGGGATGGAGGCGGTGGCCGTCTTGCCACTGGAGTCGGTGACGGTCAGCTTGGCGGTGTAGACGCCGTTGCTGGTGTAGGTGAAGGTGGGATCCGGATCGATGGAGTCGACCGTCCCGTTGTTGTCGAAGTCCCAGGCGAACTTGATCGAGTCACCCGGGTCCAGGTCGTTGGAGCCCTCGCTGGAGAAGTTGACCGTCAACGGCGCCAACCCGTTGGTGGGACTGGCGTTGACGACCGCCGTCGGCGCGTGGGTTCCCTTGACATAGCTGAACTTGGTCAGCTGTGCCACCGGGTTGGCGGCGAAGAACCCGTTGCCGTAGGTCATTAGGTAGAAGTCCCCGTCCGGGCCCCACTTCATGTCCATCGGCCCGTCGCAGATGAACGGTTGGGTCGCCGTCGCCGGCGGCTCGCCACAATTCAACAGGTTGTTAATCTTGAAGATCTGTCCCTGCGAGTCCAGCTTGATCTCCCGGAGGTAGTCCCGGGTGAACTCACCGAAGAAGATCGAACCGTCATAGTAGGCCGGGAACTTCGTCGGGTTGGGGTTGTTCGCGTCGTAGCGGTACGGCGCCGCGCCGTGTGGACCCACGCCACCCGAGCCCAACTCGGGGAACAGCTGCGGGCAGGTACCGGGCGGGCTCTGCGTGTACTCGGCCGCACACGGGGTGCCCTGCGGCGGAGAGCCGACGTTGTCGCGGTAGGAGTAGAACATGTCGGGTGCGGTCAACGGCGGCTCGACGGTCAGGCCGGTGTTGAAGCGCGACGTGTTCTCCGGACCATGGTTGGGGTTGTTGCACTCGTACGCCTGCGGCGGGTCGTCCAGCGGCTTGCTGGCCGCGAAGTTCCACCGGTAGTACGGCAGAGTCGGCGAGGCGCACTGCGGCCAGCCGTAGTTCGCGGCGTGCCGGACAATCTCCATCCGACCGACACCGGGCGGGCCACGGAAGACCTGCGGGGTCTGCGAGTCGGGCGAGTAGTCGGTGACGTACGCGACGTCGTTCTGGTCCAGGTTGAACCGGAACGGGTTGCGGAAGCCCATCGCGTAGATCTCGGGACGGGTCAACGGGGTGCCGGGCGGGAACAGGTTGCCCGGCGGGATGGTGTACGAACCATCGTCCTGCACGTGGATGCGCAGTAGCTTGCCGCGCAGGTCGTTGGTGTTGCCCGCGGAGCGCCGGGAGTCGACGTACGGGGCGTTGTAGCAGGGCGCCGGGCAGGACGCGGTCGGGTTGACCAGCAGCTCGTCGTTCATCGGCGAGAACCCACCCGAGTTGCCACCACCGGCCGGCGAGTCATCGCCGGTGGTCATCATCAGGTTGCCCTTGGAGTCGAACCGGATCTCCCCGGCGACGTGGCAGCACGCGCCACGGTTGGTGTTGACCCGCAGGATCTGCTGTTCGGTGGAGAGGTCCAGGTGCGGTGTCGGATCCTCCACGAACTTGAACCGGGAGAGTTGGTTGTAACCGTTGTACGCGTCCCAGGCGTGCGGGTCGGTGCTCTGGGTGGGCGCGTCGGTCAGCGGTGTATCCAACCGGGGCGCGTAGTACAGGTACACCCAGTGGTCGGTACTGAAGTTGGCGTCGATCGCGCCGCCGTACAGGCCGTCCTCGTCGTGGTTGTAGATGTTCAGGGTGGCGAGGATGTACTCGTTGCCGGTGTTCGGGTCGTGCAGCCGCACCTGGCCGGTGCGTACCGTCTGGATGACCCGCCCGTCGGGCAGCACGTCGAACTCGATCGGCTCACCGAGGTTCGGCTGGGCCGCGATGACGGTCTGCTGGTAGTTGGCCAGGATCGTGGCACCGCAGTCACCGGTACCCAGACCGGCCGACCACTCGATCGCCCCGGCCAGGTTGCCCTGGAACGCGGAGTCGTTGTACTCCGACGGGTTGCCACCAAGGCCGGTGTAGAAGGAACGACCGCCCTTGTAGTCCTTGCACCACATGATCGGGTGGTCGAAGCCCATGGTGCCGCCGGTGTAGCTGGTTTCGTCCACTGTGGCCAGTACGTGCTCCACGCCGCGTACGTTGTCGGTGAAGTTGTAGAAGGAGTCGTTCAGCTTCCAGTACTCCGGCAGCCCGGCACTGGCCGGGTGCACCCGGTCGGCGACTTTGACCGTCGCGTTGGTCTGCGCCGAAAGGCTCTTGGCCCGGGTACCGATGATGTCGGTGAGGAACTGCCAGCTCGGCTGCGCCTCGATGGCGGAGTGGATGCCGACGAAGCCGCCGCCGTCGTGGAAGTACGCCTCGAATGCCGCCTGGCCCGCGGCGTCGAGATCGGCCTTCGATGTATTCAGGAACACGACACTGCGGAACTGCTTGAGGTGCGGCTCGTCAAACTTGGCCGGGTCGCTGGTCACCTCAATGGTGAACCGGTCGTCGTTGGCGATTTTCCGCAGCGCCGCGAGTCCGGCGTTTGTCGCAGGATCGCTGTCGCTGGTGTAAATCAGAACTTTGTACTGGATGCCACTCGGGTTAGGGGCGGCGGCTGCCTTGGCCGTACTGGTCAGCGTCGTCCCCACCAGGACCGTTCCGAGCAGTGCCAACAGCCCGACCAGGCTGCTAACCTTGCGTTTGACGGTCGGGTGCATGAGGTGCATGAGATCTCCTCTGCTTTCGCCGTCCCCGCCCGCCCTGGCCGCTACCAGGCCAATGGAGAGGCGGCCTTGGGCGGGCGGGAGCGACTTATCTAACTGTGTCGCTGGCGTCTTACACGCGCTTGACTCCTAACCGCGCCAGGTCGAGTAGTTGTCGAGGCTGACCTTCGATAGATCCAGGGATTGGTTGCCGGGTCCGGGCGCGTTGTCCTGCTCGACATTGGGGTAGTGGTAACCCTTCTCCGGAATCGAGTTGAGGAACTCGTGCAGCGGGATATCGCCGTTTCCAACCGGAACCATGTCGTACCCGTCCGCGCTGCCCGACCGGACCCCGTCCTTGACGTGGAACAGCGGGAACCGGTGCGCCCGCGGTATCACGGTGGCCGGCGGGTCGAAGATGTCGGTCTGGGTCACACCGTTGGGATCCGTGTAGGTCTGGTACCGGTGCTGGGCAACGTACGCCCAGTAGATGTCCATCTCGAACCAGACCAGCGCCGGGTCGACGAGGTTGATGAAGTACTGCAACCCCCGCATACCGGTGGAGCGCGTCGGGTTGCCGGCCTCGTCCAGCGAGTCCAGCAGGAAGTTGTACTCGGCATGGTGGTTGTGCTGGTACAGCTTGATACCCCGGGCGGCCGCCTGGGCGCCCCAGCGGTTGAAGTTCACCGCCGCCGCTTCCCAGTCGGCCTTGGTGCGGCCGTTGGTCGGGATGTTCGCGGTACCCAGGTGTGGCATGCCGATGGTCTCGGCGATGTCCAGGTCGTTCTCCAGCGTGGCGTCACTGAAACCGATGTGGCTGCCGTTGGCCAGCAGGCCGTTGTCGTCCAACAGCTGGCGGATCTCGGCAGCGGTGATCTGCCGGCCCAGGATCGAGGTGCTCTGGGTGTATCCGGCGAACTCCACCTGGTTGTACCCCATCGCGGCGAGTTGCTCGAAGACGAACCTGAAGCCGCCCTGTACGCCGGTTGCCGCGTTGGGGGTGCGGGTGATGATGTCACGGACGTCGAACAGCTGGATGCCGCGCTTGCCGGCCGGTACCGTCAACCCCTGAACGTCCTCCGCCTGGGCCGCCCCGGGCAGGACGGTGATCGCGGCACTGGCCGCGATACCGGCCGTCGCGGCCAGCATCTCGCGCCGGGTCAGGCCGAAGCCTGGCACTCGTGGTGTTCGGTTGATTCTCACTGTTCCTCCACTTCGGAGACTTGAGGTGCTCAGGCGGGCACCTCAGCCGGTAGGGACGGCAACTCGACCCACGACGAGCCCCGCTCGGCCGAACGGGACACCGCGTCCAGCACCAGCTGGACCTGCAGCGCGTCGGTGAATGACGGTCGTGGCTCGGTACCGGTCGCGACCGCCTCGATCAGGTCGCGCGCCTGGTGGGTGAATGAGTGTTCGTAGCCGATGACATGCCCCGGCGGCCACCAGGCCGACAGGTACGGGTGATCGGGCTCGGTGACCAGGATCCGGGCGAAGCCCTGCTCGGTTCCCGGCCGGGTGCCGTCGTAGAACTCCAGCTCGTTGAGGCGTTCCAGGTCGAAGACCGCGGAGCCGAGCGAGCCGTTGACCTCGACCCGCAGCCCGTTCTTGCGGCCGGTGGCGAACCGGGTCGCCTCGTAGGTGGCCACCGCTCCGCCGGAGAGGCGGGCCACGAACAGCGCCGCGTCGTCGACGGTGACCAGACCGGTGGATCGGCCGCCGTCGGCTCCCCCACCCGCCGCGGACAGGCCGCTGGAACCGTCGGCGAGTGGGCGCTCCTTGATGAACGTCTCGGTCAGCGCGCTGACTCCGGTGATCTGCTGACCGGTTAGATATTGAGTGAGGTCGATGATGTGCGCGCCGATGTCACCCAGCGCTCCGGATCCGGCCCGTTCCCGCTGGAGCCGCCACACCAGCGGGAACTGCGGGTCGATGATCCAGTCCTGCAGGTACACCGCCCGCACGTGGCGGATCTGCCCGAGCCGGCCCGAGACGATCATCTGGTGCAGGTGCGCCACCGCCGGTACCCGCCGGTAGTTGAAGCCGCACATCGTCACCGCTCCGGCCGACCGGGCCGCCTCGGCGGCCGCGGCCATGGTGCGTGCCTCGGTCGCGGTGTTCGCCAGCGGCTTCTCACACAACACGTGCTTGCCGGCGTCCAGCGCGGCCAGCGCGATCTCCGCGTGGCTGTCACCCGGGGTGCAGATATCGATCAGGTCGATGTCATCGCGGGTGACCAGCTCTCGCCAGTCGGTCGTCGACTCGGCCCAGCCGAGCTGGGCGGCCGCCTTCGCGACCCCCGCCGGGTCACGCCCGGCGACCGCCACCATTCTGGCTCGGGCTGGCAGGTCGAACACCCGGTTCACAGTGCGCCACGCCTGCGAATGCGCGGTGCCCATGAACGCGTACCCGACCATGCCAACACGCAGTTCCCCGCGGTCCACTTTGGACGCCATCGTTAAAACCCCCAGTTAGCCGGTCAGGACTTGAACCCGAGCGGCAGGTACTTGTCGACGTTGTCTTTGGTGATCGTCTCGGAGGTGAGCACGATCTGCTTGGGTACCTGCAGCTCCACCAGATCGGACATGCCCTTGCCCTGAGCGATGAGCCGGGCCAGCGAGACCGCCGAGGAGGCCATGGTCGGCGGGTAGGTGACGGTGGCGACCAGCGGAGAGTCGCCACTCTTGATGTGCTGCATCGCGTCCAGCGACCCGGCGCCACCGACCATGAAGAACTCGCTGCGCCCGGCCTGCTTGATCGCGGCCAGCACACCGACGCCCTGGTCGTCGTCGTGGTTCCAGATCGCGTCGATCTTCGGCGCGGCCTGCAGCAGGTTCGCGGTGACGTCCTGTCCACTCTGGACGGTGAACTGGGCGGCGACCCGGTTTGTGACCTTCAGCCCGTACTGGGCCAGCCCGTCCCGGAAGCCGCGCGAACGGTCCTGGGTCAGCGGCAGGTTGTCGATGCCGGCGATCTCCGCGATCACCGGGTTGGTCTTGCCCTTCAGCTTGGCACCGATGTACTGCCCGGCGGCCAGGCCCATGCCGTAGTTGTCGCCCTTGATCAGCAGCCGGGACGCGCCGGGGTCGGAGAACTCCCGGTCGAGGTTGACCACCGGGATACCGGCCCCCATCGCGGCCTTGCCGGCCGAGGTCAGCTGCGCGCCATCCTGTGGCAACAGGACGATGACGTCCGGCTTCTGCTGGATCAGCGTCTGGATCGCCGCGACCTGAGCCGGTGCGTCCTTGCCAGCGTCCACTTTGGTCAGTGTCACGTCCTTGTACAGGGCGGCCTGCTTGGTGGCGTTGTCGGTGATGGCCCGGATCCAGCCGTGGTCCGCGGCGGGCGCGGAGAAGCCCATGGTGATCGCCTTGCCGGGTGCGGCATTGTCGCCGGCGTTCACCTTGGTCTGGCCGCTGTCGTTGGAGCTGTTGTTCTGGCTGTTGCCTGTACACGCGGCCAGCACTGCGCCGGTACCGAGTGCCACGCCGCCGAACAGCAACCGGCGGCGGGACGGGTCATCTGTTCTCATCACGACCTCCTTGTCGGGTCATGTCGTTTCGCTTTCGCTGGTCCGGTGGAGCCAGCGGCGAGGAGCAGTTTCAGGGCGCGCTCAGCCAGGGCACCACCGCGATGGCGGCGCCAGGACTGTGTTTCCTGGGTGGTTTATCGGGTCTGTCGTCGGTCGGGGGGGACGGTACGGGCGGCTGCCGTTGGCCGCCCGGGGTTCAGGCGCCGGGCGGCGCCGGCCGCCGCAGTGCGGCGACCCGGAACTGCTGGATGACGACCGCGGCGACAATGATGATGCCCTGCGCGATCAGCTGGTACTCGGTCTGCAAGTTCTTGACGATGAACAGGTTGTAGATCTGGGTGAAGACCAGCACGCCGAGCACCGAGCCGACGATGGTGCCGCGGCCGCCGGTCAGTGCGGTGCCGCCGATGATCGCCGCGGCGATGGCCTGGAGCTCATACAGGTTGCCGTGGTCGGAGGAGCCGGCGGTCGCCTGCGCGGTGACCATCACCGCCGCGATCCCGCAGCACAGGCCGGAGAGCGCGTACAGCGTCAGGGTGTGCCGGCGCAGGTTGATGCCGGCCAGCCGGGCCGCTTCCGGGTTGCCGCCGATCGCCACCGTACGGCGGCCGAAAGTGGTGCGGTTGAGCAGGATCCAGGCCAGTACCGCGGCCACCAGGAAGATGATGACCAGCAGCGGGATACCCAGCGGCTTCCACTCCGCGATCTTGTTGATGCTCTCCACCCGCACGATCTGGGTCAGCTTCCCGGAAATCTTCTGGGCCAGGCCGCGCGCCGCCACCATCGTGGCCAGGGTCGCGATGAACGGCACCATCCGCCCGTAGCTGATCAGGATTCCGTTGATCAGGCCGGAGACGGTACCGACGACCAGCGCGGCGAAAATCATCACCCCGGCGCCATAGCTCTGGGTCGCGACCGTGGTGGACCAGACGCTGGCCAGCGCGAGCAGCGCGCCCACCGACAGGTCGATCCCGCCGCCGATCATCACAAACGTCATGCCGATGGTGATGACGCCGATGCTGGATGCCTGGGTCAGCACGGTCAGCTCGTTGTTCCACAGCCGGTTGCCGTTAAGGAAGATGTCCGACCGGGTGACCATGCCGACAATCAACAGGAGCACCAGCACGCCGACCAGGCCTAAGTTGCGCTTTACCGGTTCGCTGCCATCCGAACGCCACCAGCTGGTCCGTTCGGTGGCGGCCGGGGTCGGGCGGGCCGCCACGTCGATCACGTCAACTCCTCCGATGCGAGCAGGGATCCCGCCATGACGAGATCGAGCACGGTATGTTCGTCGAGGTCGGCGGCGGCCGACTCGTGGATGAGCCGGCCCTCCCGCATGACCAGTACCCGGTCGGCCAGACCGAGTACCTCGGGTACCTCGCTGGAGACCAGCAGTACGCCCACGCCATCGTCGGCGAGTTGGCGGATGACGCCGTAGAGTTCGGCCCGGGCGCCCACATCCACGCCCCGGGTGGGTTCGTCCAGCAGCAGCAGGCGTACCCCGCCGAGCAGCCAGCGCCCGACGACGACCTTCTGCTGGTTCCCGCCGGAGAGAGTACGGACCGGGCGGCGTACATCGCCGGGTGTCAGGTGCAGCATCTGGGCGACCCTGGTCGCCTCGCGCCGTTCCCGTTCCGCGTCGGTGAAACCGAGCCGGGCCAGGCTGGCGAAGGTGGCGAGGGTGACGTTGCGGTAGATCGGCTCGCCCATCAGCAGCGCCTGGCTCTTGCGCTCCTCCGGCGCCATGCCCACCCCGACCCGTACCGCATCGGCGACCCGGCCGGGGCGCAGCGGCTTCCCGCCGACCAGCACCCGGCCGGCGTCCGGCCGGCGGGCGCCGTACACCGTCTCCAGCAACTCGGAGCGGCCCGAGCCGACCAGCCCGGCGATGCCCACGATCTGGCCACTGTGGACTGTCAGGGAGATGTCGGCGAACTCGCCGTTGCGGGTCAGCCCCTCGACCCGCAGCAACGGCGGGTCGGCCGGCTCGGCGGTCGGGGTGGCCGGGCGGGGTGGGAAGACGTACTCGATGCTGCGCCCGGTCATCAGTCCGACCAGGTCCCGGGTGGCGGTGGTACGGGCGGGCAGGTTCGAGGCCTGGGTACGCCCATCCTTCAGGACCGTCACCCGGTCGCCGATCTGCCGGATCTCCTCCAGCCGGTGGGAGATGTAGATGACCGCCATGCCGGTAGCGGTCAGCTCCCGGATCACCCGGAACAGGTTGTCCACCTCGTCGTGGGCGAGCACCGCGCTCGGCTCGTCCATGATGAGCAGCCGCGCCTGGCGGGACAGCGCCCGGCCCATGCTGACGATCTGCTTCGCAGCGGCGGGCAGCCTGCCCACCACGCGGCCGACCGGGATCTCTGGGTGGCCGAGGCTGGCCAGGATCGCCCGGGACTCGCGCCGCGCCGGTCCACGGTGGACAATCCCGCCGGTGTTGAACTCGTGGCCGAGGAAGATGTTCTCCGCCACCGTCAGGTCGTCGACCAGGTCCAGCTCCTGGTAGATGGTGGCGATACCGGCGCGCATCGCGGCGTGCGGGCTGGCGAAG
>JAFMQQ010000091.1 GCA_017354595.1 Micromonosporaceae bacterium | reverse complement strand
CTCCATCGCCACCGTGTCGCCATCGTGGATCAGCTCGGCCACGGCCTGGTGCAGCGGGACGATCACGGCCACCCCGGCACGATAACACCGGCCTGTTCGCTGAGGGAACATGCGTTCGTTTGACGTACCCGAGGCGCCTCCCGCCTGCCAAGATCATTGGTCACAGTTCCGTGTGCCGGGGCTAGATTCACACGTACCGGTGACCAATAATCGCGACCGCTCACCGAGACCTCGCCGGGCGGCCATGGCGGCCAGAGCCTCGCCGCGGACGGCCGGTACATCGTGGTACAGGCGCTGGTAGGTGAACCGCATGGTGAGGATGCCGAGGCCGGCGAGCTGGGCGTCACGCCGCACGTCGCGCGCCCGGTCGACCGCGGCGGTGTGGTACGCCGCACCGTCGAGTTCGAAGTTGGTCGCCGAATCCTCGTCCAGCGCATCCAGGTAGATCCGGCGTCCCGACAATCGCACCGGCACCTGCCACCGCAACCGCTCGAAGCCCGGTCCGGTGAAGACGTGTTGGAACCCCCACAATTCCAGCTCGCTGTGACAGCCAGCGGCGAGCAACGCGAGCAGCTCCGCCAACTGGGCGCGTTGTCGCAGCCGTGGCCGAGCGGCCAACGCAGCGGCGACCCGCTCCGCGGTTGTCATCCGGTCGGCGACGGCGGCGATGAGCGGCCCGCGCCGGGCAGCACCGGCCAGCAGCGGCCACGAGTCGACCAGGGTGGTATCGAGCGCGGTGACCATCAAGCCGTCCCGTACCACGGCCCACGGCGGCTCGGGCTGGAAGCCGGCGCGCCGGTGCGCAACGATGCCCGGCACCCGGATGCGCCGATCCTGGCCGGTCATCACATGCACCGGCGTACTCGGCTGCGCCAGGCGCCAGATCGACAGAGCCGTGGTATGACTGAGCGCGGCACCGCGACCGGCCCGCAGCAGCGCCGACCGCAACCTGGCGCCGGGATGCGCCGGGTCGGCCACAACGCCATAGTGCGGCCGCAGCACCTGGCCACTGCGGGCGGCCCACTCGACGATGCCCTCGGAGGTCGCGGTACATGCCGCGGCCCAGGTCGCTGCGCCGCCAGAGCGGTCGAGGAACCGCTGCAACGCCAGATTCACCCGCGCAGCGTCAACCACCGACCCACCGCCGCTGACCCCGGAAGCCGTCCGTTGTGGACACAGAGGGCGGCTGTGGATCGGGCACCGCCAGGGTCATTGGTCACTGATCCGTGCCGCGGCGCGAATTCCACACGTACCAGTGACCAATGATCTTGTGCCGCCGGCCGGCATCCGTTGACGCTCCGGGCACGATCACCTAGGTTCGCGACAAGAACGCGCGTTCGTCCAGCGCACGCACCCCGCCCCAAGGAGCAGCCATGGCTCTGCTGACCGAGTCCGCGTGGTCAACGAAGATCTACTCGAACGGCTGGAGTGCCGGCGGCGGCGAGGCCTCGCCGGTGATCGAACCGGCGACCGGCAACCGGCTCGGCGAGGTCGGTACGGCGACCGCCGAGGACGTGACCCGGGCCGCCCGGACCGCCGCGCAGGCCCAGGAAGCCTGGGCCGCGTTGCCCTACACCGAGCGCGCCAAGGTGCTGCGCCGGGCCGGCGACCTCTGGTACGAACACATCGACGAGATCCGCGACTGGCTGATGCGGGAGAGCGGCAAGATCCCTCCGACCTGTGACTTCGAGGTGCATCTGGTCGCCGAGGAGCATTACCAGGCCGCCGCGCTGCCCGCCCTGCCCTACGGCAACCTGCTGCCCAGCGAGCTGCCCCGGCTCAGCTGGTCGGAGAAGGTACCGGTCGGCGTGGTCGGCGTGATCGCCCCGTTCAACTTCCCGGCCATCCTCGCCTCCCGCTCGGTCGCGCCGGCGCTGGCACTGGGCAACGCGGTCATCCTCAAGCCGGACCCGCGTACCGCCGTCTGCGGCGGGTTCACCCTGGCCCGGATCTTCGAGGAGGCGGGGCTGCCGCCCGGCGTGTTCCACGTACTGCCCGGCGGCGTGGCCACCGGCGAGGCGCTGGTACGGGAGCCGGGCGTCGGAGTCATCTCGTTCACCGGATCCACCGCGGCCGGTCGCCGGGTGGCCGAGCTGGCCGGCACCGTGCTCAAGCGGGTGCACCTGGAGTTGGGCGGCAACTCGGCCCTGGTGGTGCTCGACGACGCCGACCTTGCCAGTGCGGTCTCCGCCGGTGCCTGGGGCTCGTTCCTGCACCAAGGCCAGATCTGCATGACCACCGGCCGGCACCTCGTGCACGCCTCGGTCTACGACGAGTACGTCGACCGGATCGCCGAGAAGGCGACCCACCTGCCGGTCGGCGACCCGGCCACCGGCCAGGTCGCGCTCGGCCCGATCATCGACGAGCGCCAGCGCGACAAGGTACACAGCCTGGTGACCTCCACTGTGGACGCCGGAGCGAAGCTGGCCGCCGGCGGGACATACGAGGGCCTGTTCTACAAGCCGACCGTGCTCGCCGAGGTGGCACCGGGGATGCCGGCGTACGCCAACGAGGTCTTCGGGCCGGTGGCTCCGGTGGTCCGGTTCAGCTCGCTCGACGAGGCGGCGAAGCTCGCCGCGGACAGCGAATACGGCCTGTCCCTGGGCATCCTCACCGGGGACGTGAGCAAGGGCCTGGCACTGGCCCGGCGGATCCCGACCGGGATCGTGCACATCAACGACCAGACGGTCAACGACGAGGCGAGCGTGCCGTTCGGCGGCATCCGCGCCTCGGGTACCGGTTCCCGGTTTGGCGGGCCGGCGGCGAACATCGACGCGTTCACCGAGACCCGCTGGGTCACGCTGCGCGGCGATATCGCACCGTACCCGTTCTGACCCGGCCACGCTCGCGGGTGGGGCGGTCGGGATGAGGACACAGGTCGGCATCGTCGGCGCCGGCCCGGCCGGGCTGCTGCTCTCGCACCTGCTGGCGGCGGCCGGCATCGAGTCGGTGGTGGTGGAGAACCGCAGCCGGAGCTACGTCGAGGCACGCCAGCGCGCCGGGCTGCTGGAACAGTCCACAGTGGACCTGCTGCGGGCGTACGGGCTGGGCGACCGGTTGGACCGCGGGGGGATCGAGCACGGCGGGGTGTACCTGCAGTTCGCCGGTGAACGGCACCACCTCGACTTCCGCGAGCTGGCCGGCCGGACGGTCACCGTCTACGCCCAGACCGAGATCGTCAAGGATCTGGTGGCGGCCCGCCTGGCCGCCGGCCAGCAGCTGGAGTTCGAGGTATCGCAGACCACTGTGGACGGTTGGTGGACCGACCGGCCGGTGCTGCGGTACCGGGACGCCGGCGGTACCGCGCGCGAGGTGGTCTGCGATGTGATCGCCGGCTGCGACGGGTTCCACGGGGTTTGCCGGCCGGCCGTCGCCGACCGGCTCACCGTGTCCGAACGCGGCTACCCGTACGCCTGGTTGGGGATCCTCGCCGACGTGCCGCCCTCGACCGACGAGCTCATCTACGCCCACCACCCGGAGGGCTTCGCGCTGCACAGCATCCGGGGGCCCCGGGTCAGCCGGCTGTACCTTCAGGTGGCGGCCGACGACGACATCGCGAACTGGCCGGACGACCGGATCTGGGAACAGCTGCAGCGCCGGTTCGCGCTACCGGGCTGGACCCTGGAGCAGGGTCCGGTGCGGGAGAAGGCGATCACACCGATGCGTAGCTTCGTCGCCAGCCCGATGCGGGTGGGCCGGCTGATGTTGGCCGGCGACGCGGCGCACATCGTACCGCCGACCGGCGCGAAGGGGCTCAACCTCGCGGTGGCGGACGTGGCGGTACTGGCGCACGCGCTGGTCGCCTGGCTGTCCACAGGGGACACTGGGCCGGCGGAGGCGTACTCGCAGACCTGCCTCGCCCGGGTCTGGCGGTGCACCTGGTTCTCCTGGTGGATGACCTCGATGCTGCACACCAACCCGGCCGACGAGTTCGGTACCCAGCTCCAGCTCGCCCAACTGCGCCAGGTGGTCACCTCGCGGGCGGCGTCGGCGGCACTCGCCGAGAACTACACCGGAGCGCCGTTGCCGGTACCGCCCTTGGTATGACCGGAGCCACTGAGCACGAGAACACCGACGACCCGGAGCCGGGTGTGAATTGTGCCCCGGCTGAACCCAGGTAGAGCAGCACCCACCCTGCTTAGACCCAAATTCCGGCAGAAGTTGACGAAATCCGGCCGTAGATTGGTAAGCTCCGAGGGTTGGGCTTCGGCGGGAGGGCGCTGTGCTACTGAGGTTTCGGGTCACGAACTTCGCCTCGTTCCGCGACGAGCAGGAACTCAGCCTGATCGCCCTTGATGACCATCCCGATCTGGCAACGATGCCGGTGCCGCTGACAAGGGATCGGGCGCTGCCCGCTGCTGGGATCTTCGGGAAGAATGCATCGGGAAAGTCCAACCTCGTGAAGGCGATGGACTTCGCTCGGCGCGCCGTCATCGACTCGCACCAACGTTGGCTACCGGAGGATCCGATCCCACGCTGGCCGTTCCGCCTTGATCTGGAGAGCCGGACGGCGCCGAGCGAGTTCGTCTTCGAGTTCGTTCACGATCAGATCCGGTACGAGTATGGCTTCGCGGTGGACGACCAGGTCATCCGCGAGGAGTGGCTCTACTCCTGGCCCAAGGGACGCCGGAGCCTGCTCTACGAGCGGTCCGGAATGGACATCGGCTTCGGCGCCGGCCTCGCCGGCCAGAAGGCAGCGATCGCCGACCTGGTCCGGGAGAACAGCCTGTTTCTCTCTGCGGCAGCGGCCAACAACCATTCGCATCTGCGCTCGGTGGCGTCCTGGTTCGGTCACTGGCGGCGCACCTCAACCACGGGCGTCCAGCCACCGCCCGGCGAGGTGCCCGACGAGCAGACGATGAGCCTGCTCCGGTTCGCAGACACCGGTGTCATCGGCGCGTCAATGGTCGAACGAATGGACGACGAGATCCAACCTGGCATCTGGCGCAGGAGGTACGGCGTCCGCCTGCCTTCCAATATCGGCAGCGTGCCGCCTGAGGAGATACCGCAGCGAGCACAGACAATGATGGAACTGGTACACCAGGCCGAAACAGACAGTGGAGGCGAAAGCCTGCCGTGGAACTGGGAGTCGGCCGGCACCCGGGCCTGGCTTCACCTGAGCCGTCTGGCGATCTCGTGCTTGCGTCGCGGCGTTGTCCTCACGATCGATGATCTCGGTGGAGACCTGCACCCGCTGTTGACCGCTCAACTGTTGGGCCTGTTCCAAGACCGGGACAGCAACCCGAGCGGCGCCCAGCTCATCTTCACCGGGCACGACACCAATCTCTTGGGGCGCCACGTCGAGCACCGGCTGCACCGGGACCAGGTCTGGTTGACGGACAAGGCTTCGGGCGGCGCCACCAGGTTGTATCCGTTGACGGAGTACGGCCGCGTCCGTGACGGGGTCGATGACGTCGAGGGGCGATACCTCCAGGGTCGGTACGGCGCAGTGCCCTTCTTCGATCGGTCACTCCTTGCCGACCTGACCCGAGAGCACCAAGCCAATGGCACATGAGAGCCGCAGGCTATCCCGTCGGGCTGGATCAGCCAATGAGGGCGAGACGATCGCCATCGTCTGCGAGGGTGCGAAGACTGAGAAGATCTACCTTGATGGCGTCCGGATCCAGCGCCGCCTGGCGACTGCCCGGCTTCGGGTCGTCGGGCTCGGAGCCGACCCACTCAGGGTCGTCGAGGAGGCCGAGTCGTTCCTTCCCGACTTCGACCATGCCTGGGCTGTCTTCGATGTCGAGGCGGCCGGGCCGCACGGGACACCACACCGCCGGCTGAAGCAGGCAATCGCCCGGGCGGAGCGCTCCGGCGTCAAGTGCGCGATCTCGCACCCCTGTTTCGAGCTTTGGCTGCTGCTGCACTTCAGGTTTCATACGGCCTACATCCAGAACGAGGCCGTGCGGGCAAAGCTTCGGGGCTGCGGCTGCGACTACGAGGACAAGGGATTCGATTTCTCCAAGGTCTGGCCGCGCCATCAGGCAGCGATCCGCAACGCCCGAGATCTGGATACCCGCCAGTGCGCCAGCTTTCCTGATGTCGTCGACCGGAATCCCTGGACGAGCGTCCACGAGCTGATCCTTCAGCTGGTCGCACTGGTGCAACCGGATCCTCGCGTCCGGTGACGGCAACCCCTACCAGGGCAGCACACCGTACCCGTCGCCGCCGGCGAGCGCCAGGTCGCCCCAGAGCACCCCGGTCGGCCCGTCCGCGGGCAGCGTAGCCAGCTGCACGCTCACCTCGGCGCCCTGTTCCGGCGTGCGGTACCCGTTGTGGCCGTTGAGGTCGGTGGCGCAGTACCCGGGATTCGCCGCGTTCACCTTGATCGGGGTGTCCCGCAACTCCTTGGCGTACATGGCGGTCACCATGTTCAGCGCGGTCTTCGAGGACGGGTACGGCACCGACGCCATCGGCCACAGTGGACTGTCCGGGTTGGTCATGCTGGCGATCGAGCCCACCTCGCTGGAGACGTTGACGATGCGCGCCGCCGGTGCCCGGCGCAGCAGCGGCAGCATCGCGTTGGTCACCGCGACCACGCCGAAGACGTTGGTCTCGTAGACCTCGCGCAGGACGGCGAGCGTGGTTCCGCTGGGCCGGCCGTCGCCGTCGGCCCGCACAATGCCGGCGTTGTTCACCAGGATGTCCAGCCGGCCGTAGCTGGTGTCGATCCAGTCCGCGGCCCGGCGTACCGACTCCTCGTCGGTGACGTCGAGCTGGACCGCGTGCGCATCCGCGCCGCCGCCGCGCAGCGCCTGTTCCGCATCCTTCCCGCGCGCCTCGTCCCGCGCGCCGACCAGCACGGTCATCCCGCGCTCGCCGAGCAGCCGGGCGGTCGCCAGGCCGATTCCCTTGTTGCCACCGGTGATCAGAGCGATCGTCGTCATGCTGCCAGCCTCGCCGGCCCGGCGCGGCCCCGGGAGAGCCGGCTGAGGCTGGTACCGCCGGTACCACTAGCTGGTCGCCTCGGCCACGTGCGGCGGGCGGCTGCGGTCCGCCCCAACGCCACGTGACCCTCCAGGTCGTCCAGCACTTCGCGGCCCTCGTCGTCGATGCCGTGGTACCGCGGATGGTACCGGCGATACCACCATTGGCCGACCGGATTCGGCCGCCGTTGCGGCATCCTGGACGGGTGAGCATGCGACGCGATGAACTGGCGGCCTTCCTGCGCGCCCGCCGGGACCGGCTGCGCCCGGCCGAGGTCGGGTTGCCCGACGGCGACCGGCGGCGCACTCCGGGGCTACGCCGGCAGGAGGTGGCGCAGCTGGCCGGCATGTCGGTGGAGTACTACATCCGGCTGGAGCAGGCGCGCGGACCGCAACCCTCCCGCCAGATCCTCGCCGCGCTCTCCCGGGCGCTGATGCTATCCATGGATGAGCGTGCATATCTGTTCCAGCTGGCCGAGCAGACCCCACCGCCCGCGGCCGGACCCAGCCGCGACCTGCCCGCGGCGGTACGCCACCTGCTGGACGCGTTGACCGGGCTGCCGGCGTACGTGGTGGACGCGAAGTATGACGTGCTGGCCTGGAACCGCCTGGCCGTCTACTTCATCAGCGACCTGTCCGCGGTGCCGGAGAGCGATCGCAACATGATCCGGTGGATCTTCGGCCGGCCGCGCGACGACGTGATCTGGAGCGATGACGCCATGCTGCGCTTCGCCCGCGCGACCGTCGCCGACCTGCGCGCGGCGTACGGCCGGTACCCGGGCGACCCGGGCATCGAGGCGCTGGTGACCGAGATGCTCGGCACCGCACCGCTGTTCGCCGAGATGTGGGCGGCGCACGAGGTGGAGGTACGCCGGCGGATCGTGAAGCGGGTCAAGCACCCGGACTTCGGGCAGCTCGAGTTCGAGTGCCAGATGCTGCACATCCCGGAGACCGACCAGCGGATCATCCTGTACGCGCCGGAGCCGGGTTCACCGACGGCCGCGACCTTCGCCCGCCTCGCCCGCGAACGGCTCGCCGGCGAGGCGGTCACCACGCCCGGCTAGCCGCCCACCGGCTGGTCGCCGACGGGTTGGTGCTCGCCGCGTTCGACGACGAACCAGATTCCCACCGCCGGCACGGTTCCCTCGTTGCGGAACCGGTGCGGGGTGGTGGAGTCGAACGAGACGGCATCCCCGGCGGCCAGCCGGAACTCGTCCTCGCCCAGGGTCAGCACCATCTCGCCGCTGACCACGAAGCCGTACTCGTAGCCGGGATGGCGCATCAGCGCACCGTCCACAGAGGAGCTTCCGCCCGGCGGGTAGCTGATCCGCAGGAAGTCCAGCGAGTGGTGCGGGAGTTCGCCGAGCAGTTCCCAGACCACGCCGGACTCCAGCCGTACCACCCGGCGCTCCTGCGGCGGTACCAGCGGGCCGAGCCGGGCGCCGCGCAGCGCGGGGCGCGGTACCGGAGCATCAACCGTGCCGTGCGCGGCGAGTGCCGCCGCGGGTGCCGGCGCCGGCTCCGGACTGAACAGGTCCTCCACCGAGACGCCGAGCGCCGAGGTGATGCCGTAGAGCGTGCTGACCGAGGGCTGGCTCTTCGCCGTCTCGATCTGCGAGATCATGCTCGCCGATACGCCCACCATGCGGGCCAGCGCGCGCAGGCTCACGCCCCGCCGCATCCGTTCCTCGCGGATGCGCTGGCCGAGCCATGGCACCTCGGTGGCCGCCATGTCACCCACTTCCCACCGGACTTCCGGCCACGTCCCGGCCGGAGCAGCGAGCCTATCGTGAACAAGGTTGTTAAGTCATGCTTGACGGTCCGCGAGCACCCGGAATAGCGTGGCCAACACGTCCGCACCGACT
>JAFMQQ010000090.1 GCA_017354595.1 Micromonosporaceae bacterium | reverse complement strand
GCCGCCGCCCGCACCCGCCGCCCCAGCGGCACCCGCCGCGCCCAGCAGGTCGGCGAGCGAGCCGCCGCCGGAGCTCGATGTGTCCGCCCCGCCGTACTGGACCACGCCGCCGATCGGCGCGCGCAGGGTCAGCGCGTCCACCGCCGCCTTCGCCAGGTCGTACCCGGACTGCGCCTGTACCCGCTGGGCGGCGCCGAGCGCACCCAGCGCGCGGCCGAGACTGGCGATGCCGGAGCGGACCGCGGTGGCCAGCGAGCGGGCCGTCGCGGCGACCGCGGCGTACTGCCGTGCCGCGGCGTCGATCTGCGCCAGCAGTGCGTTGCGCAGCACCGGATCCGCGATCGCCGACGCCGCCTGGCGGGCCGACGCGAACGCCTTGGCCGCGGCCGTGTCGGTGCGGCTCTGTACCGCGACCAGATCGGTACCGGCCGGGACCGAGAACCCACCGGACGAGACGGCGACCAGCGCGTCGTGCGCCTCGGTGAGCTGGCGTTGCGCCTCGGGCGAGGAGATCACCGCGACCACCTGCCCGGCCCGGACCGTACCGCCGGGGGCGACGGCGAGCCGGGCGACGGTACCGGGACTCGGCGCGGTGAGCCGGGCGACGGCCCGGGCGGTGACGCTCGCCGAGGCGTCCACCACCTCGGCGACATCGCCCCGTACTGCGGTACCGATCCCGATCCCGTTCGGCCCGCCGGTGCATGAAGCGGCTCCGAGGGCCAGCAGGGTGCAGACAGCAGCCAATGCGGCGAGGGGTACGCGGCGCACGGCCCAATCCTGACACCGGTCCCGACGCCGGGTCCGGCCGGGGTCAGGCGACGCAGAGGATCTCGCCGTGCAGTACCGCGAACCAGCCGTCCGCCGCCTGGCCCCAGGCCGACCAGCCGGCCGAGATGCGGGCCAGGTCGCCCGGCGTGGTGTACCGCTGCGCCTGCCGCGCGGTCTCCGAGTGGAGCATCCGGTCGGCCCAGGAGGCCGACCACCAGGCGCGCTCCTCGGGCGTCGCGTAACACCAGGTCGAGGCGCCGGGCGTGATGTCGGTGAAGCCGGCCTGGCGGGCCCAGGACAGCAGCCGCCGGCCGGCGTCCGGCTCCCCGCCCTGGCGCAGCACCCGGCGTACCAGGGTCAGCCACTCGTCCAGTTCGGGGACGGCCGGGTACCAGGCCATCGCCGCCCAGTCGGTCTCGCGCGCCGCCACCAACCCACCCGGCCGGCATACCCGGCGCATCTCGCGCAGTACGCCCACCGGGTCGGCGACGTGGTGCAGCACCTGATGGGCGTGTACCACGTCGAAGGTGCCGTCCCGGAACGGCAGCGCGGCCGCGCTGCCCGCCGAGAAGTCCACATTAGACACACCAGTCCCCGCCGCCGCCTGAGTCCCGGCCGCTGCCTGAGTCCCGGCCGCTGCCTGGCGCGCCTCGGCGAGCACCGGCACCGCGGTGTCGATACCGACCACCCGGCCCGGCGCCAGCAGCCGGCCGAAGTCGGCGGTGATCGTACCCGGGCCGCACCCCACGTCCAGTAGCGACAAGCCGGGCCGCAGCCGGTCGGCGAGGTACGCCGCCGAGTTGCCGACCGTACGCCGGCGGTGCGAGCGCAGCGCGCTCTCGTGGTGCCCGTGGGTGTACGTCATGACCTGAGGGTAAGAAGTGGGTACCGGGCCCCACAGGTTGAGATAGGGACTACAGAGCTGGAGACGCGTTCGCCATCAGCTGCTGGAACTGGGTGGAGAACCACGCACCCGAGACCGGCGCGTTGGGCAGTGCGCCAGTCGGCGAGTTGTTGTTGCGGGGGTTGCCGCCGTAGTTCGGGTCGCACATCTGGTCGAAGCCCTTACCGGCCGGGTTGTCAGGCCCGGTCGGGATCAGCGAGCTGGAACCGTCCGACTCGCCCGGAGGCTTGATCCAGACGTACGCGTCGATGTTCTGCTGCGGTGCGGCCGTCGGCCGCTCGCCGATGCCGGCGCCGGCCGGGTTGCACCAGTCACCGCGCGCCGGCCGCTTGTCGATCCGCGACTGGTCGACGAAGGTCGTCACGTCGGTCGACGTGCTCGGCCCGGTGGGCCGGTTCGGCCCGCCCCACCCATTGCGCCCGGTGTCGATCAGCATGCCGATGGTGGTCGGGAAGCCGCCGGTCGTGGTCGCCTTCGTCCAGAAGTCCTTCGCGTAGGTCAGCTCCTCGATGTACGGGTTGAAGGAGTAGAAGTTCACCGAGTTGATCTGCTGGCCATTCACCGTCTGGCCGGAGGTCAGGAACGGCTCATGCAGCGGAAGGGTGTTGGCGGTGTCGGTGATGAAGCCGTCAATGCTCTGCATGCCGGCCGTGGTGCCCGCAACCACGTTGTGGAACAACGTGATGGCCGGGTCGAAGTTGGTCGACCAGCCGAGCCAGGCGTCGTGCGCCGCGTCGATGTAGTTGTAGACGTTGGTGATGGGGTGCAGCTTGTTCAGCGCGTACTGCACACCGGTCACGTAGTTGCCGTTCTGCAGCATCGTGGCGCACGCGGCCGTGGCGCCGGCCTGACCGCTGGCGTTGGTGACCAGGTTCGGCAGCGAGTCGGGCTCGATGATCGTCACAATGCGCAGGTTCGCGTACTGCGGCTGAGCCAGGGTCGCCGCGATCGGGTCGATGTATTGCGTCTCGTACCGGGTGATGTCGGTCGGTGCGATCTCACCGTTGGAGGCCAACGCCGCGCAGTCCCGGCCGGGCAGGTCGTAGATCACGAGCTCGATCACGACCGGCAGGCCGCTGGCGGCCTGCTGCACCGCGTTGTTCAGGTGCCCGGCGAGGCTGGTGGTGTAGCCGGAGCCAGCCGGTGCCGTGATGGAGGCGATGCTGTCCAGCCAGACAGCGGTGGAGAAGCCGGATACCCGGCTACCGCCCGGCTCGGCGGCCGCCTTCGCCGCCCAGTCCGGGTTGACGTAGCCCTTGGCGCCCACGTACGGGTTCGGCAGGTGGCCACCGCCGCCGCCCTGGGACTGCGACGGACCGATCGACGGGCCGCGCGAGGAGGGACCGACAGACGGACCGCGCGAGGACGGACCGACAGACGGACCGCGCGAGGACGGACCGACGGACGGACCGTTGGACGGACCGACGGTACCGGTGCAGGCGGTCCCGTTCAGGGTGAACGAGGTCGGTGACGGGTTGGAGCTGCCGTTCCAGGTGCCGTTGAAGCCCGGCTGCACCGACTGGTTGGTGCCCAGGGTGCCGTTCCAGGCCGCATTGGTCACGGTGACGTTCTGGCTGCCGGTGGTGAAGTTGCCGTTCCAGCCCTGCTGCACCGTCTGGCCAGCCGGGAAGCTGAACTGCAGCGTCCAGCTGGTCAGCGGGTCACCGAGGTTGGTGATGTTCAGCTGGCCGGTGAAGCCGGCGGGGGAGCCGGGCCATTGGGACTGGACCGTGTACGTGACCGAACAGCCGGCCGCGGCATGGGCCGCGGTCGCGGCCAGGACGACCGCACTCGAACCGAGCGTGAGCGCACACGCCGCGATAAACGCGCGACGTAGGGGCGAGCGTGCGGCTCCGCGTAGGACGTTGAATCTCATTGCGGGGTACTCCTCGCGAGGATTTCGGGACTCCCGGTCCTGGGATCGGATCGGGATGGCATTTGGGGAGTTTCCTGCCTCCGCCGAACCTGCGTGGTGGGCAGGCCGGCGTCATGGGTCGCCGTCCGTCTCCGGTTTGCCCTCGGCGCCCATCAATGGCCTGGCTCCGCTACGCCTAGAGCGCATGATTGCATGGAAACGCTCCCAGAGCCACCGGTCGATGAAACTTACCCGAAATGTGGCCTGTGTGAGGGGGCGGATTCAGCGGGCTGCCGACCACCACGCGGTGCCGACCAGTTCCCCCACGAGCACCTCGGCGAGCAGCCTGACCTGCGGGTCGTCATCGCCGCGGTACCGGATGGCGAGGCCCACCCCGGGCGGCGCCGCGCCGACCGCGACCACCGTCGAGCCGCTTTCGCGCAGCCGACCGAGCGCCACGTCGTCGTAGCGCGAGCCGGGGAAGAACAGGGCGCGGTAGTCGAGCGTTCTGGTCAGGTACGCGTCCACGTGTGGCCAGTCCCCGGTCTCGCCCGCATCCGTGCGCCGGTGCGGCCCCTCGCGCACGATCAGCGCCGACTGCTCGGCCGAGCTGATCCGCTCGGCCGGGGCGATCGCGAAGAAGCCGTCCGGGCTGTCCAGCAGCTGCACCGCCGGGCCCAGCCAGGAGTCCCGCCGGTCGAGCAGGTCCTCGATGGCATCGGCGGCCCGCCGGCACAGTCCCGGCAGATCGCGCCCATCGCCGATCAGCCGGGACGCCAGCACCTCCAGCATGATCAGCGCGTGCAGGTACGAGCGGCTGGCCAACCCGCCGCGCTCCACCCCGGCCTGCGTCGGTACGACCAGCTCCGCCCCCTTGGCCAGTGGCGAGTCCGGTGTGTTGGTCACCGCCGCGTACCGCGGATAGCCAGCTACCGCGGCGATCGGCTCGGCGGTGGTACCGCGGGCCGAGACCGCGACCACCAGGGTCCACGGGTCGGGTGGGTAGAGCCGGGCCGCCGAGGCGTACTCGGCCACCGCGTCGATACCGGCCGCGCGCAGCCGGGCGGCGACCGGCATCGCGGCGATACGGGAGCTGCCCATGCCGAGCAGGAGCACGCGGGAGATGCGCCGGGTCAGCCCGGCCCACGGGTCATCGGCGGCGAGCGTGGTGGCGAGCTCACGCAGCGCGGCCGGCTTCTCCTCCAGGTCGGCCAGGAACAGGTCGGGGTCCATGGTTCTCCTCTATCCGGTACGTCGTTGTACGTTCGCGCCACACCGTACCGGATCTGTCCACTGTGGCCGATCCGGTGCAACCTTCCGGGCACCCGGGTGCGACGTTGAGGGCAGAGACAGAGGCGCCGGAGGGGAGACCGCATGCGATCAGACCGGGAGTACGCGGAGTATGTCTCGGCCCGACTGTCCCGCTTGCACCGCACCGCGTACCTGCTCTGTGGCGATGGGCACCGGGCCGACGACATCGTGCAGGCCAGCCTGATCGACCTGTACCGGCAATGGCGGCGGGCCAGCGCGGTGGAGAACCTCGACGCGTACCTGCACCGGATCCTGGTCCGCCGCTACCTGGACGAGCGTCGGCGCGCCTGGTCGCGGGTGGTGCTGACAAGTACCGCACCGGATCGGCCGGCACCGCCCGACATCGGCCCGGAGGAGCGGGACGCGGTCATGGCGGCGCTGCGCGCGCTGCCCAAGGGCCAGCGCGCGGTGCTGGTGCTGCGGTACTTCTGCGACCTGTCGGTGGAGGCGACGGCGGAGGCACTGGGCTGCTCCACCGGAAACGTGAAGAGTCAGTGCGCGCGCGGCCTGGCCACGCTGCGCGAGGCGATGGGCGTGCTCAATGACGCGAACGGGAGGCCAACGCCGTGAACGAGGATGAACTGCGGATGCTGCTGGGGCGGGTCGAGGCACCGCCGAGCCGGGTGGACCTGGCCATGGTGCTGCGGGAGGGTCAGCGCGTGGCGCGCCGGCGCCGGTACGCGGTGCCGGGTGTCGCGGCGCTGACCGTGCTGGCGCTGGTCGCGGTACCGGCGACGATCGGCGCGCTGCGGTTGCGCTCGCACGGCTCCGCCGGGCCAAGACCGTCCGCCACGCCAACCGGCAGCACCACGCCGGGTGTCGGCGCGGGCTGCCCGTACACCCTCCTCCCGGTACCCGCTGGCCTGACCGAGGCGCGCGCGGAAGCGGTCGACCCCGCCGGCCGGTACATCGCCGGGTGGGCGTTGAGCAAGGCCGGCGCCATTACCGGTCTGCTGTGGACCGACGGCAGGCCCCAGGTGCTCGCGGGCTCGACCATCGGCGCGATCAACGAACACGGCGTGGCGGTGGGCATCGACCGCTCGGGCCCCTTCCGATACCGGGACGGGCAGGTCACCCGCCTGCACCTGCCCGCCGGTTACACCGCACGTGGCCCACTGGCGATCAACGCAGCGGGTGACATCATCACGACGGCTTCCAAGTACGGCGGCGCCTCGCAGCACGGAATGATCTGGCCGGCGGGTAGCGACACGGCACGGTTCCTGCCGACGCCGCTGAGTGCCGAGGTCGATGGCATCGACGACGACGGCACCATGGTCGGCCTCTTCAACGAGCCGAAGGGCCGCTGGCCGGTGGTATGGGATAAGGCCGGCAACATGCGCCGGCTCGAAACGCCGGGCCCGAAGGTCTTCGGTCTCGCGTTCTCGGTCCGCGATGGCTGGGCCGCGGGCCGGCTCACCGGACCCGACCCGGCCCGCCCCACGTCAGAGAAGAGCTGGGCCGCAGTATGGGACGTGCGGACCGGCAAGCTGGTCTTCAAGCTCTCCGAGGCAGACACCGCCACGCACGTGAACTCCGCCGGTTGGTTCACCGCCGTGCGCAGCGCCTACGACAACCACGGTCAGCCGGTACCGCTGGCCGCGCCGGCCGGCTATACCGTCGACGCGAGCGCCATCACCGAAACCAACCTTGTCGTCGGCGACTGGTACGTCGGCGGCAGCAGCAAGCCGACCACCGTCATCCGGCCGGTCACCTGGCAGTGCTGACACTCCATTGTGGACTCACAGGGGCAGCCAGTCGACCGAGGTGGTCACCTCGCCGAGTGCGTCCGGGTCGGGATCGACGCCGATGCCCGGCCCGGTCGGTACCCGCAGGTGCCCGTCCTCCAGCACGAACGGCCGGGTGATGTCCCGGGCGAAGTACCGGTCGGAGGCCGAGGTGTCACCGGGCAGGGTGAAGTTGGGCAACGCGGCGAGCGCCACGTTCGCCGCCCGGCCCAGGCCCGTCTCCAGCATCCCGCCCGCCCAGACCGCGATCCCGTTCGCCGCGCAGACATCGTGTACCCGTCGCGCCTCCAGGTAGCCACCCACCCGGCCCGGCTTGATGTTCACGATCGCGCAGGCACCCAACGCGATCGCGTCCGCCGCCGCACGCGCCGAGGTGATCGACTCGTCCAGGCAGATCGGGGTACGCAGATGGCGTGCCAGTTCCGCGTGCCCGCGTACGTCGTCCTCCGGCAGCGGCTGCTCCATCAGCAGCAGGTCGAACGCGTCCAGCTGGGCCAGGTGCCGCGCGTCGGCCAGCGTGTACGCCGTGTTAGCGTCCACCTGCAACAGCATCGCGTCGCCGAACCGCTCGCGTACCGCCCGTACCGGCGCCAGGTCCCAGCCCGGCTCGATCTTCAGCTTGATGCGCAGGTACCCACCGTCCAGATAGGACGATACGGCGTCCAGCAGTTGCGGGATGGAGTCCATGATGCCGACCGACACGCCAGCGGGTACCGCCGGCTTGGTCGCGCCCAGGTAGGCGGAGAGCGGCATGCCGGCGGCGCGCAACTCCGCGTCCAGAATCGCGGTCTGTACCGCCGCCTTCGCCATCGGGTGCCCCTTGAACCGGGCGAACGTCCGCTCCGCACCGGTGGCATCCACAGTGGAGAGTTGACCGAGCGCCGGCAACAGGTAGCGCCGGATCACCTCGACGGCGCCGTCGGTGTATTCGGACGAGTAGAGCGGCGCGTAGGAGGCGACACACTCGCCCCAGCCCTCGGCCTGGTCGCCGACCGCCTTGACCAGCAACACGTCCCGGGCATGCTCGACGCCGAACGAGGTGCGGAACGGGGTGACCAACGGCATCGCGACCCGGCGCAACTCAAACCCGGTGAACTTCACGCTTCCTCCTTAGTGGTTTCGCCGGCGGGGTGGGTGGAGCCGGCACAGGGTGGCGGTGGCTCCAGCACGTAGAAGCCGTCGCGGGTGATGCCGGCGATACGCCACCCCTCGCCCATCGGCCGTTGCAGCGCCTCGCGGACGGCGTACCGCCAGTCGGCCGCGCTGCGCGGATCGCTGGCGCGCAGCGCCTCGATGTCCGGCGGTACCTCCACCAGGCGCGAGGCCGCCGACTTGGGTACCTCCAGCGGCCGGCCGCCGGCCGCCTCGACCGCCGCCGGCGAGGCGAGCACCCAGCGCACGTACAGCCGGTCGGTCGCGTCGCCCACGTTGATCCCGTCCTCCAGCGGCCCGTAGAAGTCGACCAGGTACCCGGTCGCGCAGGCGCCCAGCTTCTGCAGGTTGAAGTACGCGTTGCGGCGGATCAGCGGGTCGAAGGTCCAGCGCACCTCGGGCAGCCCGCGCGCCAGCGACCAGGCGCGCTGGTGCAGCTTCAGCACGTACCCCACCCCGGCGCCCTGCCCGCCCGGCTCGACACCGGCGAGGTGGGAGTGCAGGTGCTGCGGGCCGAGGAAGGCGGCGACCGCGCCGATCATCGCGCCGTCCCGGTATGCGCCGACGATGTAGTTGCCGGCATGCGCCATCGCCCGCATGATGCTGATGTTGATGAGCTGGTCGGGCGAATCCGCGTTCCACACCCGGCAGAACAGGTCGATCGCGGTGCGCATCTCGTTCAGCTGCTCGAGTTCCCGTACCGTCACACCGACCCGCTGGGCCGCCGCGCCGGCGGCACGGGCGGCCTGCACGGCCGGCTGGTCGAGGTCTTCGCCCACCCGACCAGCCTGCCCTGCCGGGTCATCCGGGACAACAGTGGGTACCCCAGGAGCAGGACCCGCGCCCAGCGGCCGCGTACCCGGTCATGCCTGCGGACCCGGTGGGTACCGGCGCAACAACGCCTCCTTGATGGCCGGGCGGGAGCCGAAGACGAGCAGGAACATCGCCTCGCGTACCAGTCGCTGGGCGTGCTCGGTCACCAGCAGCGAGCGCGCCCCGGTCGCGACGGTGAGCGCAGTCGCGGCCCGCATCGCCAGCGCCGAGGCGGCGGCCCGTGCCC
>JAFMQQ010000508.1 GCA_017354595.1 Micromonosporaceae bacterium | reverse complement strand
AGGCGCTGAACAACATCGCCGGTGCGAAGAACCCGGTCGTGATCGTGGTCAACGACAACGGGCGCTCGTACTCGCCGACGATCGGCGGGCTCGCCGACCACCTCGCCGCGCTGCGGCTGAACCCGGGGTACGAGAAGGTGCTCGATCTGGTCAAGGACGCGCTGGCGCGTACCCCGCTGGTCGGTGCGCCGCTCTACGAGACGCTGCACGCGGTGAAGAAGGGCATCAAGGACGCGGTCGCGCCGCAGGCGATGTTCGAGGACCTGGGCATCAAGTACGTCGGCCCGGTGGACGGGCATGACGTGGTCGCGGTGGAGCAGGCGCTGCGCCGGGCGAAGCGGTTCGGTGAGCCGGTGATCGTGCATGCGGTGACCCGCAAGGGGTACGGGTACCAACCGGCTGAGGATGACGAGGCGGACTGCCTGCACGGGCCGGGTGCCTTCGACCCGGAGACCGGCAAGCTGACCGCACCGCCGTCGCTGAAGTGGACCAGCGTCTTCGCCGAGGAACTGGTCGCGGTCGCCGATGAGCGGGCCGACATCGTCGGCATCACCGCGGCGATGGCGCACCCGACCGGGATCGCCAAGCTCGCCGCGAAGTACCCGCAGCGCGCCTTCGACGTGGGCATCGCCGAGCAGCACGCGGCGACTTCGGCCGCCGGCCTGGCGATCGGCGGGCTGCACCCGGTGGTGGCGGTCTACGCGACCTTCCTCAACCGCGCCTTCGACCAGGTGCTGCTGGACGTGGCGATGCACCGGCTGCCGGTCACCTTCGTACTGGACCGGGCCGGCATCACCGGGCCGGACGGGCCGAGCCATTACGGCATCTGGGACATGGCGGTCTTCGGAACCGTACCGGGGCTGCGGATCGCCGCACCGCGGGACGCCGCGACGCTGCGCGAAGAGTTCCGCGAGGCGGTCGGCATCGAGGACGGGCCGACGGTGGTGCGCTTCCCGACCGGTAGCGTCCCGGCCGACCTGCCCGCGATCGACCGGGTTGGCCAGGTGGACGTGCTCGCGCGGGATGAGCGGGAGGACATCCTGCTGGTCGGCGTCGGCGCGCTGGCACATCTCGCGGTCGAGGCCGCGGACCGGATCAGGGAGCAGGGGTACGGCGTGACGGTGGTGGACCCGCGGTGGGTACGCCCGGTGCCGGTGGAACTCGCCGGCCTGGCCGGCGGGTACCGGTTGGTGGTGACCGTCGAAGACGGCGTGCGTACCAATGGCGTGGGCAGCGCGCTGGCCCAGGCGATGCGGGACGCGGGGGTACCGACTCCGCTGCGCGAGGTGGGCGTGCCGAGCGGCTGGCACCCGCAGGGCAGCCGCTCGGAGGTGCTCGCCGCGGTCGGGCTGACCGCCCAGGACGTGGCCCGGTTCGCGGTCGAGGCGGCCTCGGCGACCGGCGCCGCGGCAACGGCTGTCACCGGCGAGGCGCTACAGGGGGCCTGACCGCGCACACTGGTGGCGTGGACCTGCCGGTCGCGACCCGCCGCACCGCCACCATCGAGCTGGGCGGTGATTTCGAGCCCGAAGAACGGGTACCACGCGGCCTGGCGTTCGGGGTACGGGCGCGGCGGCTGCTGCTGGTCGCGCTGCTCGGTGCGGTTGGACTCGGTGGCAGCCCGCCACCGGCCAGGCAGCCGTTGACCCCCACCGCCGCCCTGCCGGACAACGTCTATCTCGGTTTCCAGCTGAGCGGGGGGACTGTCTACACGGTGAGCAGTGGCGACGCGGTGACCTTCTCCCAGTTGCCGACGCTGGACGCGTACCGGCTGGGGGACGGGCGGCGGCTGTGGCGCATCCCGTTGCCGCTGCCGGCCAGCCTGCCCGAGGCGGTACCGATCGGCGCGGGCGTGCTCCTGGTGACCGGTACCGCCAGCGCGGCGCCGGGCGACCGTACCGTGGCGGTGGACCAGGCGACGGGTACCTGGCTGTGGAGCAGCCCGCTGCCCTGGCTGCGCCTGGTGCCGGCGGGCCGGACGGTGCTGGTCGGTGCCTACCTTGAGGCCGACGGCGGGCCGGGCATCTCACCGCTGGTGGACACGCCGAGCCCGCGCCACCCACCGCCGCTGCAACTGGCCGGGCTGGATCCGCGCACCGGCCGGGTCGCCTGGTCGGTACGGGTGCCCGCCGGCTACTGGACCGGACTGCCGCGCGAGGCGGACCGGCCGGGCGACCCGGCCGGGTCGGGTGGCTCGCGGTACGCGGTGATGGTCTCGCCGGGTGGCTCGGTGAGCACGATCGATCTGACCGACGGTGCGGTCAGCCGGCCGGTGCCGCTGGCCCTGGCGGTACAGCCCGACCTGCGGCTGATCGGCGACTGGCTGGTGGTCGCCGGCGGTACCAGCCTGTCCGCGTACCGGCTCGCCGACCTGCGTCTACAGTGGACGTTCGTGGTGAATTCGCCGCACCCGGCGACCGTGGCCTGCGGGACACTCATCTGCGTCAATGATGGCCGGGACAGCCTCGCGGTCGTGGCGGCCACCGGCCGCCTCGCCTGGAGCACGACCAGGTGGACCCCGACCGGCACCCTGGGCGGCTGGATCTACGCGGTGCCGGCGGCGCCCCCTGGGACCACCGGGGACGGCGCGCCGGCCGGGCCGGCCGCACCGGCGCTGCTGGACCCCGGTACCGGAGCACCGGTGCTGACGCTGACCGGCTGGGCGCTGGTACCCGGGATGCTGTCGCCGGGCGGCGGCCCGTACCTGTTGCGCGCCGCCGACCCGGAGGTGGCGCCGACCGCCGCGATCGGGGTGACCTGGCTCGCCCTGCTGCACCCGGGCGGCGGCCGGCCCCGGATCGAGCCGCTGGCCCCGGTGCCCGAGGTCTTCGGGAACGGGTGCGCCGCCGCAGATGTCTGGATCGTGTGCGAGACGCGGGAGAACAGCTTGCGGGCCTGGCGCTACCTGCCGGCCGGCACGGCCGCCGGGGGCGACCGATGAGCCCGGGCCGGCCGATGGACATTGAGCCGCTGATCGAGCTCGGTGAGCTCGCGGAGCCGCCCGCGATCGAGCTCGGCGAGCTTCAGGCGGAGCCGGCCGCGCCGGACCGGCCGCGCCGCCCGCGGATGCCGCGCTGGCTGCCCGTGCTCGCCGCCGGGGTGGTGGTACTGCTCGGCGTCGGTGGTTCCGCGGTGCCACGGCCGGGCCTGGTGCCGGTCGCCACGCTGCCGTACGCGGTCGGCGCGGTCAGCGCCATCGGCTCGGATACGGTCTTCATCGACCGGCACGGCATGGTCGACGCGTACGACCTGGCAAGCGGCGCGCGCCGGTGGAGCGTACCGGCGTCCGGGTCGAGCGAGGGGATGCTGGTCGCCGAGTCGGCGGGTGTGCTGCTGGTCAACCTCTCCGATCCGCCGGGGGGCA
>JAFMQQ010000089.1 GCA_017354595.1 Micromonosporaceae bacterium | reverse complement strand
AGCGGTACCTCCTGGACGATGTATACCGGCTGGCCGGTCGTCGTGTCCTTGTTCAGCAACGCTTCCAGGGCGGCCAGGTCGGTGTGGCCGATGTGTTTGGCGGCGTCGAGGCGGAAGCCGTCCACGCCATAGCCGATCAGCTTGTTGAGGTAGGCAGCCTCGGTGTTGCGGACGTACGTGGACTCGGTGCGCAGGTCCGGCAGCGAGTCGAGCTGGCATCCGGTCACCTGCCCGTAGTCGTTCCAGTCGGTGATCTGGTTGGAGGAGACGGGACAGCCGCTCGGGTAGTTGTGGAAGTCCGCCGACGAGTACGCCGGATAGGACGAGCCGGGAGCGTAACTCACGCCCCCGTAACTCGTGTCGTTCCCGTCCTGCCGGGCCATGTGGTTGAGCACGGCGTCGACGTACACCTTCACGCCCGCCTGGTGGCACGCGGTGACCATCGCCTGGAACTGCGCGTCGTCGCCCATGCGGCTGGTCAGGTTGTAGTCGACCGGCTGATAGATCTCCCACCAGGGGTGCCCGTCCGCCGCGTCGGTCATCGAGTCCTCAGGCGGGGCCACCTGCACCGCGGCGTACCCGTCGGGGCCGAGGACGTTGCGGCACTCCGACGCCACCGAGTTCCAGTTCCACATGAACAGGTTGGCGGTAACGTCTTTGGCCGGGGTACTCGCCCGCGCCGGTGCTGCGGCGCTCAGCAGGCCGACGGGTACGACCGCCGCGGCGACCAGAGCGGCGGTAACGGCGAGGGATCCTCCGGGACGACGGCGCATCATCGCTCCAACCCAGTGCCGGACGGTGTAGGCATCGACGGTCGTACACACAACGCATGGTGAGGCTACACCGCCTTCTCGCCACCGGGGAAGCCAGGGCCGGCTCCGATCTGGGCGTGTGGACGGCGACCGACCCCACCGGTGGGGCACTCGGCCCGTACCTCTACTCCGCCTGCCTGGCGATCGGCGGCTTCGTCGGCTCCACAGTGGATGAACACGTGGGTACAACCACCGTTCGCCCAAGACATGATCCGACTAGGATTCGGTCTGGTACCGGCGCCCCTCATGCTCGTCAGCCAGCGACTCCGATCGATGCGCTGAGCCAGGTAAACGGGTGGTATACGGCCGATCTGGCCAGGGGACGGGTGTAACCCGCTGCGTACTCTAATTATGGATGTCGCTATGTCCGCAAATGGCATCCGTCGACGAAGGGAGCAGCATGAAGGTGTCTCGCCCGATCCGCGGCGCCGTCCTCGCCGCGGCATGTGCGGCGGCGCTCCTCCTCCTGGCTGCGGCGCCTGCCGCGGCCGCCTCCGGAGGATGGACCGCGGTCACCAGTCCCAGTCCCGCCAACAACAGCTTCTCTGCACTCACCGGCGTGGCAGCGGCGGCAGGCAACGATATCTGGGCGGTCGGCAACGGCGACACGCTGTCGTTCGCCGAACACTGGAACGGTAAGGTCTGGAGCCTCGTGACCACCGCACACACCGGCACCGGGGATCACCTCAACAGTGTCGCGGTGGCCTCGGCCAGCGATGCGTGGGCGGTCGGTTGGTCTGGCGACAACAACGGCGTGCGCCCGCTCATCGAGCACTGGAACGGCACGGCCTGGAGTGTGGTGCCCAGCCCCGCCCCGGGGAGCACCAGCCCGTTCAGCGACGTGATCCTCAACAGCGTCGCGGTCGCGTCCGCGACCGACGCGTGGGCCGTCGGCAGCGACTTCAACGACCGCACCGTCCTGATCGAGCACTGGGATGGTACGGCCTGGAGCCAGGTGGCCGCTCCGAACCCGAGTACGCATGACAACGAGCTGAACGGCATCGCGATCGTGTCGGCCACCGATGCCTGGGCCGTCGGCTCCGCCGCCTTCGCCGCCGGTGACGGCTTCTGCAACCGCGCCCTCACCGAGCACTGGAATGGTTCACAGTGGACAGAGGTAGCGACGCCGAAGGTGGACGCCATCTCCTGTGTCGTACTGCACGGTGTCGCCGCCTCGGCCTCGGGTGACGTGTGGGCCGTCGGTACGGCCGCCCTCCAGGCGCTGACCGAGCACTTCGACGGTAGCAAGTGGAGGGTGGTGCCGAGTGCGACCACGGGTACCACGGTGCTGTACGGGGTGACGAGCCTCGGTACGGGTGACGCGTGGGCGGTCGGTGACGGCAGCGCGGCCAGTAGCGGGTCCACCTTCACCGAGCAGTGGAACGGCGGTTCATGGAAAGCCGTACCCAGCCCGACCGGTACCGGCGGTGGCTTCCTCCGGGCCGTGACGGCACTACCGGACAGTACCTTGTGGACAGTTGGTGACCAGCGCCAGCCAGGCTTCGGCGGCACCACCCTGGTGCTGAACAACGCGGCCGGCTGAGCCTCCAGATATCGCTGGTGGCCCCGGTCCGGGAGGTCGGGGCCACCAGCCTTACGGCAATCACGGTCGGTCGGGCGCCACTCGGGTACCCGCCGGGTCAGCCTCTCGACCACTGCTGGTTGGCACCGCCGTTGCAGGTCCAGACGTCGATGGCGGTACCGTTGCCGGTACCGGCGCCCACCGCGTCCAGGCACAGCGCCGGGTTCGCCACGCTGGTCACGGTGTTGTCCGCGTTGAACGTCCACTGTTGAGCGGCGGCCCCGGTGCAGTCGGTGATGAGAACCGGGTCGCCCGGGGCGGAGCCGGTGCCACCGATGGTGAGGCACTTGGACGCGTAGACGGTCACCTCTTTGTTGGTCTCCCAGTTCCACGACTGGTTGCCACCACCGTTGCAGTCCCACAGGTCCAGCCGGGTGCCGTTGGTCGTGCTGAACCCGGGTACGTCCAGGCAGCGGCCGGAGGCCACGCCGACCAGTGGCTGTCCCGGTGGCGCGGGCGGTAGGTCGTTGACCGGTTCGGTGCTGCCGAAGCCGTACCCCCAACGCAGTTGCGCGACGCCGGTGGCGCTGTTGTCCACCAGCTGACCGCCGGCGGCGAGTGACTCGATCGAGTAGGAGTCGCCGAAACGCAGGCCCGGCCAGTACACCAGCCCCATCTGTTGGTCGTGCGCCGTCTCGGTGATCGCGGCGAAGTAGGAGGTGTAGGTGTTGCCGTTGTGCGCTCCGTAGTTCAGCCCGATCGTCATCGGAGCGCCGGCCTCGTCGATGATGGTGCGGTACCCGTAGCCGCCGATCCGTGGGGCGAGGTTGGCCAGCCAGTCGGCCTTCTGCGTGTAGCTCGCCCAGAAGCCGTAGAAGTGCAGGGAGAGCAGCGTTCCACGCAGCGCCGGCGCCGCACCCACACCGGTCACGTCGTCGTTGTACCCGGTCCCGCTGATCACCACCCGCTGGCGCGGGACGTCCCGGTGCCGGGCCAGCCAGCCGGAGGTGACCGACACCCACTGGTCCAGGGTGTAGCCGTGCGGTTCGTTCATCGGTTCGAAGTAGACGCGCTGGTTGTCCCGGTAGTCCTGGACCACGGTGTCCCACATGCTGTTCCACCCGGCCACATCGTCGATGAGGCCGTCCTTGCTGGTGTTCGCCTCCCAGTAGCTGAGGATCACCTTGTCGCCGCTGGCGGTGGCCGCGTCGATGGCGCCGCGGTAGGACTGCCACCAGGCGGTACCGACGCTGGCCGGGTTGATCGGCAGCCGCAGCGTGTCGGCGCCCAGGTTCTGGCGGAAGCCGAGCACCATGCCGGTGGCGATGCGGTAGACGGTGCCGTAGTCGTCGGTGGTCGCCAGCCCGCTGGGCACCACCGCGTCCACGGCGTAGTTGTCGCGCGGGTCGGCCCAGTTGACGCCGCGGAAGTCTGCGGTATGGCCGTGCGACTGCGGTTGCGTCGCGGCGTGGGCGACAGCCGAAGGGCTCAACAGCAGCAGTACCGCCGCAGCGAAGCCAGTCGTGACCGCACGGACCAGGGGTGTGCTCGGCGCCATCTCGCGCTGCTCCTTCACAAAGAGGTCAAGAATGGTCGCCCAGCCCAACCTAGACACACACCAGTGCATGGTCAATGAGTTGAGAAGGCACTTCGTCCATGCGGTGCCGTGTGCGAAGGTGGGGCATGGGCAAGCCCCGGGTTGCCGTGGCCGCCGGCATCGCGGCCCTGGCCGTCGCCGCAGCCGCCGCCGGCGTACTGGCGACGCGCTGGCCGGGCCCGGCCCGGCAGCTTCGCGCGCCGGCCGTACACACCGTGCAGGCGTACGTCACCGGGTACAGCTACTTCGACAACACGCCACCCGATTCGGCCCAGATCAGCAACCCTGTGCTGCACCGGATCGCCGGCGGCACCGGTACGTACGCCGACCCGGTCACGGTTGCCGTTGGCTATTCGCGGGCCACCGGCCAGGACGTGTTGGACTGGCCGGCCGGGACCCGGTTCTACCTGCCCAACCTGCGCCGGTACCTGGTCGTGGAGGACGTCTGCGGCGACGGGAGCCAGCCGCAGGACGGCCCGTGCCACACGGGTTACCCGGCCGGCGCGTCGACCTGGCTCGACGTATGGGTGGGCGGCAGCCGCGGTACCAGCGCCGCGGCCGGCGATTGCATGGACGCCATCACCCGTGTGTCCACTGTGGTGGTAAACCCGCCCGCCGGCTACCCGGTCGTATCCGGCGACATCTACCGGCCGACCGGTTGCAGCGCCCGGTACGGTGACGCGTTGCCGGCGAAGAGCTGAGCGACGCGGCGCCCACCGGGTCACCCCCGCCGGTGGTTCCACAGCCAGGACGCGCCGGCCAGGGCCGCGGCGGCCAGGATCAGGCCGATGCTGAAGGGCAGCTCGTCGCCGCGACCGCCGTTGGCCGCCTCGGCATTGCCGGGGTTCTGCGGGTCGTAGCGGATCCGCACCGCGCTGCCAAGCTGCGGCCAGCCCTGTACCCCGACCGTCGTGGTTATCGTCCGGCCGTCGGCGGCCTGGAAGGCGACCTTGGCGCTGGTGCCGCCCCGACCGGCGGCGTTGCGGTCGACCACGACCGCGCTGGCCGCCACCGCGACCTTCTGGAAGTGCGCCTCCGCCACGCCCCTGACCACCGTGATGGGGATGAATACGACCGCGAGCAGCGCGGCTCCCAGCCCCAGCACGCCCATCCGCAGCACCAGGCCGGAGAACAGACCGGTGAACCCGCCGCCGCGCAGCGGCGGGTACTCGGGCCGTCCCCGCCGGGCGCTGATCGCGGCGGCGAGATGGCCGTCGTACTCGCTGCGCAACTGTGCCTTCAAGGAGGCGGAGGTACCGGTGGCCAGCCTGCCGGCGAGGGCGGCGAGGTATGCGCGGCGTACCAGCAGGCCGTGCCCGAGCCCGCCGAGCCACATCAGTAGCCAGCATCCGGTACCGACCGCCACCGCGGTGCCGCTGCGATGCTCCGGCTGCTCGGCGGTGAGCCAGACGCCGGTGAGCGCGGCGTAGCCCAGGGCCGAAAGCGCCCAGGTCCAGCTGCGCCCGCGCATGGCGATGTACCCGAACGCGGCCACCGTGTTGAAGCCGAAGGGTGGCAGCAGCAGCGCGATCCACCACGATTGGCGGCGCTCCCAGCGCCGCTCGCTGGCCGTCGGAGCGCCGAGGTCGACCAGCCGCGCCCGGGCGTCATCGGCGGCGGCCAGGTGCGGTAGGGCCTGGGCGGGCGGCGCCTGGGTGAGCAGGTAGAGCTGCCGCCGCCGGTGGTCGCGCGCCGCGATAGCGCCCAGTTGACCCAGGTACCCCAGGCCCAGCAGGGCACTGGCGATCCGGCCGGCGGAGCCACCCCGAGCCAGCAGCAGGAGTACGGCGATGATCAGCGCGATCGTGGTGAGCGCCGCGAGCAGCGCCGCGCCGCGACTGTGCCGTCGCGCCGGTACCGGCGGCGGCTGTACCCCCGGCCACGTGCTGCGAGCCATCGACCACCCTTCGCAGGGACAGGTTGCCGGCTGGAGTTCGGCGGGCGATCGCCGTTCCAGAACGATCGATAGCCTACGTATCGATAGCCTACGTGCGGACGGACCGGCCGAGCTGTCCCGTGTTCTGGGGACTGCCTGCCGGCGACGCGTCCGGGCACGCGCCCTGGCCAAGGGTGTCCGGCTACCGCAGCGCGCCGAGCCCGACGCAGATCAACAATGCGACGACGATACCCACGGTGATGGCGAGCACGAACCGCAGGAACCACAGCGGAACCGTCCACAAGGGATTGTGTCCGGCCAGGCGCCGGCGGGTGACCGGGCCAACCCGTACCGACGGTGAGTCGTCGATCGCCCGCAGCAGCGCCCGGCGCAGGCCCTCTGGCCAGGCAGCGCCGCTTGGAATCTCCACCATGACGCGACCGCCATCCAGGTCGCGGAGCAGGAGGTAGGACTCCCCACCCCACATCGGTCCCTGCTCGAAGCTCTTGGTGCAGCGGACCCGGGCCAGCCGGTCCAGCCGGACGGATCGCCACCGCCGCAGCGGCCAGCCGGTACGCCCGGCAACCTGGGCCCCGGTCAGCCGTACCGTCGGCCGGGCCAGCCTCGCGTGCCATGCCTCCCGGGCCCAGGCTGCCCCGAGCGGGAGGCCGAGCATCCACAGCAGGACCACCAGGACCCCGCCGGTGGTGTTGGGCCGGCCGTTGAGGACCTTGAACAGGACGCTGGCGAGGACCGGGAGGCTGAGCGCGACGCACAGGCGGGCGCCCGCGTTGGCCCAGTCGGGCCCACGCGGCGACACGCGCTGGGCGACACCTACCAAACTGGCTCCACGGAGAAGACGTACCGGCGCAGGAGGAACGCGAACATCGTGCCACCGACGGCGAGGGCGGCCATCGTGCCGGCCTACGGCATCGGTACGGTCGTGTCTACGGGTACCCACGATCACCGTGGCGGAACTCGGTGAGCGAGTATCAGACCGTCGCCGCGGGTAGGCGAGTCGTCGGCGCCGCCGCGGTGGACGGATCCCAAGGGAGGCGAGGCTGGATGTCCGAGGTACTGACCGCGCTGGCGGCGGATCGGGTATTGCCGGTTGTGGTTGTGTCCGATGTGGACCGGGCGGAGCCGCTCGCCGACGCGCTGCTGGCGGGTGGCCTGCACTGTGCCGAGGTGACGTTCCGGACCGAGGCGGCGCAGGCGGCGATCCGGGTGCTGGCGGCCAGGTCCGAGCTGCTGGTGGGCGCGGGGACGGTACTGACCGTGGAGCAGGTGGATCGGGCGGTGGATGCGGGGGCGCGGTTCGTGGTCAGCCCGGGGTACGGGCCGGCGGTGGTACGCCGCTGCCAAGAGCGCGGGGTACCGGTGTACCCGGGCGTGGCGACCGCGACCGAGGTGCAGATGGCGCTGGACGCGGGCCTGGACACGGTGAAGTTCTTCCCGGCCGAACAGTTGGGCGGAGCCGGGATGGTGAAGGCGTTGGCGGCGCCGTTCCGGTCGGTCCGGTTCATCCCGACCGGTGGGGTGACCGCCACCAACCTCGCCGGGTACCTGGCCGTGCCGGCGGTACTGGCGGTTGGTGCGAGTTGGATGGTGGCCGCGGAGTTGCTGGCCGCGGGGGACTGGGCCGAGGTGACCCGCCGCTGCCAGGCGGTGGTCGAGGTGGCCCGGGTGGGCGCGAGCGTGGGGGGTGGCCGGTGACGTTGCGGCTGCGCGACCGGGAAGAGTGCCGCTACGACCTGGTGGCGTTGGGTGAGGTGATGCTGCGGCTGGACCCGGGCGAGGGGCGGATCAAGACGGCCCGCGCGTTCCGGGTCTGGGAGGGCGGCGGGGAGTACAACGTGGCGCGGGGCCTGCGCCGCTGTTTCGGCATGCGGACCGGGGTGGTGACCGCGTTGGCCGACAACGAGGTGGGCCGGCTGGTGGAGGATCTGATCCTGGCCGGCGGGGTGGACACCTCGCTGATCCGGTGGGTGCCCTATGACGGGATCGGCCGGCGGGTGCGCAACGGGCTGAACTTCACCGAACGCGGCTTCGGGCTACGCGGCGCGGTGGGCGTCTCCGACCGGGGCAACACCGCCGCCAGCCAGCTGCGCCCCGACGCGGTGGACTGGGAGCACCTGTTCGGCACGCTGGGGGTGCGCTGGCTGCACACCGGCGGAATCTACGCCGGCCTCTCCGAAACCACCCCCGATGTGATCGAGGCGGCGATGGTCGCCGCCCGCCGGCACGGCACAGTCATCTCCTACGACCTGAACTACCGGCCCAGCCTGTGGCAGGCGATCGGCGGACAGCAGCGGGCGCGCGAGGTCAACACCCGACTGGCCGGTTACGTGGACGTGATGCTGGGCAATGAGGAGGACTTCACCGCCGCCCTCGGCTTCACCGTCCCCGATACCGACCACGACCTGACCAGCCTGTCAGCGGCCAACTTCCGCCGCATGATCGAAGAGGTCGTCCAGCGGTACCCCAACTTCGCGGTCGTGGCCACCACCCTACGGACCGTACGCAGCGCCACCATCAACGACTGGGGCGCCGTCGCCTGGTCCGGCGGCGACTTCGCCGAAGCCACCCACCGGCCAGGGCTGGAGATCCTGGACCGGGTCGGCGGTGGCGACAGCTTCGCCTCCGGACTCATCTACGGCCTGATCGAAAAGGGGGACCTGGCCACCGCCATCGAGTACGGTGCCGCGCACGGAGCGCTGGCCATGACCACGCCTGGCGATACATCGATGGCCAGCCTGGCCGAGGTGGAGAAACTGGTGCGCGGAGGCGGCGCCCGGGTGGACCGGTAGCGCCCGCTACCATCAGCCGCAGCCACGGGTACCGGCGGCCGCCGGCCACGAGTGTCCACAGGAGACAGAGTGAAGAAACAGTCAGCGTTCCTGATCGCCGGGGGCGTCGGGCTCGCGGTCGCGCTGGGCGTCGCGGTGACCTTCGCCGCCCCGCACACCCTCGCCACCCCGCTCGCCGTCGCCGCCGCGCAGTCCGCCAAC
>JAFMQQ010000507.1 GCA_017354595.1 Micromonosporaceae bacterium | reverse complement strand
CTCGCCGCGTTGACCACCCGGCTGGTGGTGCGGCCGGTGCGGGTCGCCGCCCGCACCGCACAGCGCCTGTCGGCCGGCCTGCTCGACCAGCGGATGGAGATCCACGGCGAGGACGACCTCGCGCTGCTCGCCACCTCCTTCAACCAGATGGCGGAGAACCTGCAGCGGCAGATCATCCGGCTGGAGGAGATGTCCCGGCTGCAACGCCGGTTCACCTCCGACGTCTCGCACGAGCTGCGTACCCCGCTGACCACGGTACGGATGGCAGCCGACCTGATCTTCTCGGCGCGGCACGAGTTCGCCCCGGAGGTGGCTCGGGCTGCCGAGCTGTTCCAGGCCGAGCTGGACCGGTTCGAGCACCTGCTCACCGACCTGCTGGAGATCAGCCGGTTCGACGCCGGCTTCGCCATGCTGGACGCGGAGACCGTCGACCTGGTGCCGATCGTCATCCGGGCCACCGACCGGCTGCGTAGGTTGGCCGACCGGGCCGGATCGCCGATCCGGGTGGAGGTACCGGATGCGGCCGTGATCATCGAGGTCGACCCGCGCCGGGTGGACCGGATCCTGCGCAACCTGATCGGCAACGCGATCGAGCACGGCGAGGGGCGCGAGGTGGTGGTACGCCTCGGATCCAGCGACGAGGCTGTGGCGGTGACCGTACGCGACCACGGCATCGGGCTGCGGCCGGGTGAGGACAAACTGGTATTCAACCGGTTCTGGCGCTCGGATCCCTCCCGCGCCCGGCAGACCGGTGGCACCGGCCTCGGGCTGTCCATCGCCCAGGAGGACGCCCGGCTGCACGGCGGCTGGCTGGAGGCGTGGGGGCTACCCGGCCACGGTGCGCAGTTCCGGCTGACCCTGCCGGTGCGTACCGGCGACCGGCTGCTCGCCTCGCCACTGCCACTGGTACCCGATGAAGTGGTACCGGAGCCGGCACCGCTGCCGGCGCGGCTCGCGCTGACCGCGACACCCGACGGAGGCGGGAATGGCTGAGCGGGCTTTCGGGCGCCGCGAGGCACTGCGCGGGTTGCTGCTGGGCGCGGCCGGGCTGGCGCTGCCGGCTGCCTGCGGGGTGCCCTCCGGGGGTCCGCCACTGATCGACGGCCCGGGCCCGTCGGCCGGTGTCACCGGTCCGGACAGCGTGGGTGCACCGCCGGACCCGAACGACGCCCGTAGCCCGGTGGACCTGGTGACCAGCTACCTGGCCGCGGCCGGCCCGGTCGACACCAGTGGCGCGCACCCGCAGATCCCGGACCGGGTCAAGAAGTTCCTGACCGACGACGCGCAGCGCGACATGCAGCTCGGAACATCGATCGCGGTGGTCCGCGTGCACGGTACGCCGACCCCGGTCGAGAACCCGCCCGACTTCACTCTGGTCACCATCGACCTGCAGCAGGTCGGTCAGCTCGACGAGCAGGGCTGGGTCGAGCCGGCCGTCCTACCGGTGACCTCGTGCCAGTTCCAGGTGAAGACGATCAATCGGGACGAGAACGGCGGCGGGCAGTACCGGATCAACCAGCTACCGCAGGGGCTCGGATCACAGCTGCTGCTCTCCACCGAAGCCCTGGGCAGCAAGCCCTACATCATGCCTGTGTCGATCTACTTCGCCCGGCTCGGCGGTGACCGGACGGTGGTACCGGTGGTACCGGATCTCCGGTACCTGTGGCTGTCCGGTCAGGACAACAAGGACTACACCGCGATCGTCAAGTATCTGTTGAACGGCCCGCCGAACTGGCTGCAGCAGGCGGTGGCCCCGCTGCCCAACGGCGTCGGTCTGAAGGGTCCGTTCGCCACCCGAGCCAACGACAACGCGCCACTGGTGGTGCCACTGGACACGTTGCCGCAGAGCACCGACCTGCACCCGCTGATGGCGCAGCTGGTCTGGTCGCTGATGCCGCGGTACCCGGGCGCGGTGGTGCTGCAGAGCAACTCGCAGACCAGGCTGGCCAGCAAGCAGGGCCAGTACCTGGACTGGAATCTGGCCGATGCGCCGCACCGCGTACCAGCGCGGGTAGCGGAGGAGTACTGCGTGCTCGGTGGTGCGGTGCAGTCGCTCAGCGGAGGCAGCCTGCCGCAGGTGCTCAACGGCGCGCCCGCGAAGGTCGTCTCGGCGGCACTGAGCCGGGACACCACGCTGGCGGCCCTCGTCCACGAGACGGCCCAGCACCGGCGCACGCTGTCGATCGGGCAGCTGATCGGCGACCGGGGGCAGTACCAACCCACCGGGCTCACCGCCGCCAAGATGAGCCGCCCGGTCTGGCTGCCCGGCGCACAGCAGGCGCTCGTGCTCGCCGACACGAAGCTGTACGCGGTCAAGCCCGACGGCAGCGCCCAGGACATCTCACCGAACAACGGCGTGATCCGGGCCTTCGCGGTATCCCCGGAGGGAGGCCGCATCGTTCTGGTCACCTCGGCCGGCCCGGTCCTCACCTCGTTGACGTACACCGGCACCGGAGAGTTCGCCGGCCTGGGCTCCGCCTCGGTCTCCGTGCTGAGCCCCTTCGACTGCGCGGAGCTCGATCCGAGAACGCTGACCGCCGTCGCCTGGAGCCGGATGGAATGGGTGGTGCTCGGTGGGCGCCTGCGCGACGAGAACAGCTACTCGTTCGTCGAGGTCACCGTCGACGGTGCGCTGGTGAACACGAACCTCAACGCGCCACGACTGGGTAGCCCGTTCACCATGCTCGTCGGGTACCCGCCGCTGCCATCGGAGTCGCCGTCGACCATGGGCAAGATCATGGGTCAGTTGGACACCAATCCCCCCTACACATTCCAGTACGTCAATGGGCAGAAGGAGACGTTGACGCCGCCGGCGCCGGACCCCTCCGCGTCGGGCGCACCACCGGCGAGGCTGACCGCCCCGTTCTTCCTCGACTGAGGCCGGGATCGGAGGGCGGGGTGCGCTGGCTGGGGGAGACGGTGGGCTGGCTGGGGGAGACCTGGGGCGGCCTGGTCGAGCTCGTGCTGCCCGGTGCCTGTGCCGGCTGCGGCGCCGCCGGCCACCCGAAGCTCTGCCCCGACTGTGCGCAGCTGCTGACCCGGCTCCGCCCGCACCGGGTACGCCCCACCCCGGCACCCTCCGGCCTGCCGCCATGCGTCGCCCTCGGCGAGTACGCCGGCGTGCTGCGCGAGTCGCTGCTCGCCTACAAGGAGCGCGGCCGGTACCCGCTCGCGGCGCCGCTGGGTGACCTGCTCGCCCGGGTGGTCGTCGCCGGGCTGCTCGGCAGCGGGTACCCGCCCGGCAGCCCGGTACTGCTGGTGCCGGTACCGGATACCGCGGCCGCCGCGCGCGCCCGGTACGGGGACCACCTGGTCCGGCTGGCCCGGCGCTGCTGCGCCCGGCTGGCCGGGTACGGCTGGCCGGCCGGGATAGCCG
>JAFMQQ010000506.1 GCA_017354595.1 Micromonosporaceae bacterium | reverse complement strand
CCCTGGGCGCAGCCGCCGGTACCGCCGCACGCCCCGCCGACCGGCCCCGGCGTGCCGGACGCTTCCGCCGGCCACACGGTCGCCCTGCCGGTGGCGCCCACCGGCCCGGGCCAGCCAGTGCCACCCAACCAGCCGATGGCAGCCAACCAGCCCGCCGCGCCGCCGGTCAGTGCACCGCCGTTCCCGGCCGTACCCCGGCCCCAGCCGCCCGCCCCGCCGCCGTACCCCGGGATGCCGTACCCCCATCCCCAGCCGCACAGTCCCCAGCCGCCCGTCCCGCCTGGGTCCTACCTGCCGGCACCGACAGCCCCGGGCCAACCGCACCACCCGGCGCCGCCGCCGGGCCAGACCTGGGTACCCGACCCGTTCGTGCCGACCGCCGAGGAGTTCGCCCGGCGGCGCGCCATCCGCCCGCCCGACCCGGTGGCCAACATGGGTATCCGGGGGGCGATCAGGAAGACCACCCTCGGCCTGGTGAAGGTCGCGCCCGGCAGCCGGGAACGGGAGATCAGCCAGGATGTGGAGACGATCCGGCGCAACTTCGGTGGCCTGCGCCAGGTGACCGTGGTCAACCCCAAGGGCGGGGCGGGCAAGACCGTCGCCGTACTGCTGCTCGCGATGACCTTCGGCCAGAAGCGCGGCGGGTACGTGCTCGCCTGGGACAACAACGAGACCCAGGGCACCCTGGGCATGCGGGCGCAGCAGGACTTCCATGCCCGTACGGTCCGGGACATGCTGCGCGACCTGGACCACTTCCGCGGTGCGGGTGGCCGGGTCGGCGACCTCTCGCAGTACGTGCGGGCGCAGGGTGAAGGCATGTTCGACGTACTCGCCAGCGACGAGTCCGCGACGGCCGGCGAGATGCTCACCGCCACCGCCTTCGCCGACATCCGCGAAGTGGTGAGCCGGTTCTACAAACTGATCATTGTGGACACCGGCAACAACGTACGGGCACAGAACTGGCAGGCCGCGATCGACGCGACCGATCAGCTCGTGGTCACCATGTCGGCCCGAAACGACTCGGCCGAGACCGCGGCACGCATGCTGGACCACCTGGAACAGTCGGGCCGGCACCGGCTGGTACGCCAGGCGGTAACCGTGGTCTCGATGCCGCCCAGCCGCAAGGACATCGACCTGCCCGCGATCCGGCGGCACTTCGCGGCGCGTACCCGCGCGGTGCTGCTCGCGCCGTACGAGCGCCTGATCGACTCCGGCGAACCGATCCGGTACGCGCTGCTCTCGTCGTCCACCCGCGAGGCGTGGTTGCGGGTGGCGGCACACGTTGCCGAGGGGCTATAACGCGGCGAGTTGATCGGCCAGTATCGCCAGCCGCGCGTCGACCTGCGAGCGGTCGTACCCGCGCATCCGGGTCCGCAGTTCCGGCTTGCGCAACCTGCGCTCCACCGCGGACCGGGCGGCGGTATCCGTCGCCGCCAACGCCCGGTTGGCCTGCTGGATCAACTCGTCGACGTCGGCCGGGTCGTACCCGCGGAGCACGATAGTGAACTGGACATCCGGCACCTGAGCAGGCTACCCCGGCCCGGCACACCGTTACCCGCCCGTGCTACCTGTTGAGTAGCCCGCGCCCGGCCATGAAGGTCCCCAACGTCCGGTCGTCCTCGGCGGACATGAACCGGCGCGGGATCACCGTTGCCGGCATCCGGCCGACGAAGACGATCCAGAATTCGGGCGTGTCAACCACGCGCGCCACCCCGTCCCAGGCGATGCCGCCGGACTCCGCGCCGCTGCGCATCATGATGTTGTCCTCGGTGATGTCGTAGCCGCCCTCCACGGCGTAGCGGCTGGAGCGGCGCCGGGCCCGGAACCGCACCCACAGCGGGTACAGCATCAGGAGCAGGCCACACACGACGCACGCCGTCCACAGCGGCGAGAACTTCTCGCCCCAGCCAGACCCGCCCGAGAGCACCAGACCCAGCGCCCCGACCACCGCCAGAACCATGCCGGCGTAGCCGTGCCTGCGCAGCCGGACGCCGCTGAGCACGGCGGCGACACGGCCCGGGTACGCGGGATCGGCCGGGACATCGAAACGGATGTGCACGCCCGAACGATAGCCCGAGCCGCGCCGGCGGCGCGCCTTCCCGTGCCGACGGGTATCGCTTTCGCGGCCACTCAGTCGAGATCGAACTCGTTGCCCTCGATGTCCTGCATCACGAGGCAGGACTCGTCGTAGCCATCGGCGCGCAGCAGGCGCACGCGTACCGCGCCGAGCGCGACCAGCCTGGCGCACTCGGCCTCCAGGGCGGCCACCCGCTGCTCACCCACCAGCCCGGTACCGACCCGCACGTCAAGATGCACCCGGTTCTTGACCACCTTGCCTTCGGGAACGCGCTGGAAGAACAGCCGCGGGCCGACACCAGAGGGATCGACGCATGCGAACGCCTTACCCTGCCGCTCCGGCGGCAGCGAGCGATCGTAGTCGTCCCAGGTAGCGAACCCCTCCGGTGGGGGCGGTACGACGTACCCCAGCACCTCGCACCAGAAGCGGGCGACCCGCTCAGGTTGTGCGCAATCGAAGGTGACCTGGACCTGCCTGACAGACGCCACCCGTCCACCTTAGCGGCATCGCCTTCGCCGCCCGCGGGTCCACAGAGGACGTCATCACTTCTGTTCCCTTCCCACGATGCGGTCGACCGCCGTGCTGAATGCGCGCCACTCCAAGCGGAAGCGGGCCAGCGCCTCCTTGCCCGCGGCGGTGAGGTGGTAGTAGCGGCGCGGCGGTCCGGCAGCGGACTCCTGCCAGGTGGTCGCGATCCAGCCCGCTCGCCGCAGCCGGGCGAGCAGTGGATAGAGCGTGCCCTCGCTGGTCGCCAACGCCGGCTCGGCCGCCAGCCGGCGGACCAGCTCTACGCCGTACCGCTGTTCGGTCTCGACCAGCGCCAGCACACAGAACTCCAGCGTCCCGCGGCGCAGCGCCGGAGTGAGGCCGGGTAGCTCGTCCATGTGGCGCATGGTACCTTGCGGCGCAAGGATCTACAGCACCGTACCCCCATGAGCCGATGGACGACGCGGCGAGCGAGATCATCCAGCTGAAAAGCTGAGTGGATCCTCACGCGACCGGTGGTGTCGTCGTGAAGGAACGCGAGTAACAATGAAGGTCCGGAGCCTCCCCAGGACCCGGTAAGGAGAGCCCGGCGGCTTGCCGCCGGGCTCTCGCACATCTGCGCACCGGCGGGAGAGGATATCTGCGTGCCTACCCCGCCTCCGCCCGGCGTCGTGGAGCTCGGCAAGCCGGCCGATGGTGAGATCGAGTCCCGTGCCGAGCTGGATATCCAGTTGAAGCAGGGCAGCCTGGCCGGGCTCACGGTACAGGGCCTGCGACTCGACCTCGATCCGCCGGATCTCACCGGGGTGGACATCG
>JAFMQQ010000505.1 GCA_017354595.1 Micromonosporaceae bacterium | reverse complement strand
GGCGTGGGGCACGTACCGCAACTGGAGGCGCCCGAGATGACCGCCCGCGCGATCCTCGACCTGCTGGACGAGGTCGCGGCCGCCGGGTTGGCGACCGCCGGCCCGGTGCCGGCGGCTGGCACCGGCCAACCGGCCACCGCTCAGGCTGCGGTCGTCCGGGGCTCCACCTCCGCCGGATCCCCGCGTGCCACGGCGTAGCGGGGTCGCCGCCGCGGCCGCGCCGTGATGCAGCGGCAGACCCTCGGCCGGCACGGCTGTACCGCCAACCCGTCGCCGTACCTGAGCGGGAAGCTGTACTCCGGCCCGCCCGGCGAGTACTGAGTGGGTCAGCTCACCACCGCGTCCCGGATCCGCGAGCGAGAATGGCTGGGTAACCCCACTGCCCGGGAGGAACCGTGTCGCTACCACCGCTCGTGGAGCCCGCCGAGAGCCTGTCCGTCGACGAGGTGCGCCGGTACAGCCGGCACCTGATCATCCCCGATGTGGCGATGTCCGGGCAGAAGCGTCTGAAGAACGCCAAGGTGCTGGTTGTCGGCGCCGGTGGTCTCGGCTCGCCCGCCCTGCTCTATCTCGCCGCGGCCGGCGTCGGGACGCTGGGCATCGTCGAGTTCGACACGGTTGACGAGTCCAACCTGCAGCGCCAGGTCATCCACGGCCAGTCCGACATCGGCCGGCCCAAGGCGGAGTCAGCGCGCGACTCGATCCGCGAGATCAACCCGTATGTCAACGTGGTCATCCACAACGTGGCGCTGAGCAACGACAACGTGCTGCAGATCTTCGAGCAGTACGACCTGATCGTCGACGGCACCGACAACTTCGCCACCCGGTACATGGTCAACGATGCGGCGGTACTGCTGCACAAGCCGTATGTCTGGGGCTCCATCTACCGCTTCGACGGCCAGGCCAGCGTCTTCTGGGCCGACCACGGCCCGTGCTACCGGTGCCTGTACCCCGAACCGCCACCGCCGGGCATGGTGCCCTCCTGCGCGGAGGGCGGCGTACTCGGTGTGCTGTGCGCCTCGATCGGCTCGATCCAGGTGACCGAGGCGATCAAACTGCTCACCGGGGTCGGCGAGCCGCTGCTGGGCAACCTGATGGTGTACGACGCGCTGGAGATGTCGTACCGGAAGATCCGGGTGCGCAAGGATCCGCAGTGCGCGATCTGTGGCGAGAACCCGACCGTCACCGGCCTGATCGACTACGAGGACTTCTGCGGTGCGGTCTCCGACGAGGCCGCCGCGGCGGCGGTCGGCTCCACCATCACGCCGCTCGAACTGAAGGAATGGATCGATGCGGGTAAGTCGATCGATCTGATCGACGTACGCGAGCCGGCGGAGTGGGAGATCGTGCAGATCCCCGGCGCCCGGCTGGTGCCCAAGGGCGAGATCCTCTCTGGTGACGCGCTGGCCGGGCTGGCGCAGGACCGGCAGCTCGTCCTGTACTGCAAGAGCGGTGTCCGGTCGGCGGAGGCACTCGCCGCGGTCAAGGCGGCCGGGTTCAAGGACGCGGTACACGTGCAGGGTGGTGTTGTCTCCTGGGTGCGCCAGGTCGACCCGTCGTTGCCGATCTACTGACCGCGCGGCCGAAGATCCTGACCTGACCGCGACAGTCCGCACCGGTAACCTACGAGCCATGGTCGACATCGACGGCGCGATCGGGTTCGTGGTGGCCCACGGCGACCAGGTCGAGCGGGCCCGGCTCTCCTGGCTGCGCACCGGGATCGCGCCACCCGCCGACGTACTGGCCCGGGCCGAGCTGGGCCAGACCGCGGAGGGCGGCTGGCCGGCGATGTGGGCCGCCGATGTCGCATCCGTCGACGCGACCTGCTTCCGGCTGGCCGAACTGGACGACCTCGGTGCGCTGGACCGTCCGGCCGCGCGCAAGGCGTTGCGCTGGCTCGCCGACCGGCAACGGCCGGACGGCACCTGGGAAGAGGACGAGACACTGGCGACGGTCGCGCCGCCCTGGGCGAGGCCGGGGGATCCCGAGGCGCGGCTCTACCTCACCGCGAGCGCCGGTTTCTGGCTCTGCGTCAGCAGTGAGCAGCCGCTGCCGGGCGAGCCGGATCCCAACCCGTACGCCGACGCGGTCAGCTGGGCCACCGAGGCGTTCCGGGCCAGGCTGGGCGAGGACGGCAGCTGGCCCTCGTACCTGGTCGCGGGTTGGTTGGGTGCGGGGCTGCTGCACCGGGCGAACATGTTCTACGAGGCGGCGCAGATCCAGGTGATCCTGGCGGAACGGATACCGGATATGACCCCGGCCGATGTGGCATGGCTCGCCGCGGCACTGCGCCGCGCTGGAATGTCCATTGAGGACTGGCTGCTGGTGGCCGCGCGCAAGCGACTGACGGAGACGCAGCGCACCGATGGCGGTTGGCCGAGCGATGACGGTGACCGGTTCGACGTACACACGACGCTGACCGCGATCCGAGCCCTGCGCTAGGTCCGACCGTGAGCCATGGCCCGACGCTGCTGACCCACCTGCGGTACGCGCGTGACCACATCGACCGGCACTTCGACGAGCCGCTCAACCTCGACCGTCTGGCGCGCGTGGCGAGCGTCTCGAAGTACCACTTCGCCCGGTCGTTCGAGTCGGCCTATGGCGAGACACCGATCCGGTACCTGACCCGGCGCCGGATCGAGCGGGCGCAGGATCTGCTCCGCTTCGCCAACCTCACCGTCACCGAGGTCTGCATGGCGGTCGGCTTCGCCAGCCTCGGCTCGTTCTGCAGCCGCTTCGCCCAGCTCGTCGGCGAGACGCCCACCCAGTACCGCAACCGCTGGGCGGCCCGGGGTGGTGCGCGGGTACCGGGGTGCTTCCTGTTCATGAAGGGCGTGGTCGACCCGAAGGGCACCACCGGCCACAGCGCAACCTGAGAGAAGACCGCCGGGCCGGGCCCGGCTACGGTCGATCGCATGATTACCAACATCTCCCTGGTCAACGTCTTCTGCCTGGACCAGGAAAAGGCGCGTGACTTCTACGTCGACGTACTCGGCTTCGTGCCGGGTACCGACATCACGATGGGCGAGGGGTTCCGCTGGCTGACGGTGAAACACCCGAGCCAGCCGGAGATCGAGGTCACCCTGATGCAGCCCGGACCGCCGCTGGGCGAGGATGCGGCGGCCTTCCTCCGGGCGCAGCTGGAGAAGGGCGAGATGGGTGGTCTCGGTCTCGCGGTCGACGACTGTCGCAAGACGATCGCCGAACTCACCGCGAAGGGCGTGACGGTACTGCAGGAACCGGCCGACCGGCCGTACGGCGTCGAGGCGGTGATTCGCGACGTCTCCGGCAACTGGCTGGTGCTGGTGGAACCGAAGGAGTTCAAGCCCGAGGACTTCGAGAACGCATAGATTTCCCGGAAATCTTGGTGGCTTCGACCCCC
>JAFMQQ010000504.1 GCA_017354595.1 Micromonosporaceae bacterium | reverse complement strand
AGGCACGCGCGATCGGCCGGCGGTTCGCCGACGCCGGGATCAGCGTCGTCTGCGTCTGCTCGTACGTCCGCGTCGCCCGCCCCGACGGCGATCCGGTCGCCGACGTGATGCGTCACGTCGCCCTGGCCGAGGCGCTGGATGCGCCGTTGGTACGGGTCTTCGGCGCGGTGGAGGGCCAGACCGATGCACCGCAGCGGGCGGCGCAGCGGCTGGCCGCGATCGGCGCCCGGCTCGATGGTCCGGTCAGTGTCGTCCTGGAGACCCACGACGCGCTGCTGACCGGCGCCATCGTGGGGCGTGTGCTCGCCGAGGCCGGCTCGGCCCGGGTCGGTGCCCTGTGGGACTGCATCAATCCGTGGCGCGCGGGTGAACAACCCGCCGTCACCGCCGACCTGCTGGCTCCGTGGCTGCGCCACGTCCAGCTCAAGGACGCGGCCAGCAGCACCGACCTCGCCCCGGTACTGCCCGGTTCCGGCGCGGTACCGATCCTCGAGACGCTCGCGCAGCTCGACCGGATCGGGTACGCCGGCTGGCTGTCGCTGGAGTGGGAGCGGATGTGGTACCCGGACGCGGCGCCGCTCGCCGATGCGCTGCGCGCGTTCCGGGCCCTGCTCGACCGCGCCTGAGCTCGCCGGTCGCCGGTGCCGTATCGGTCGGCGGCCGGTCGATCTGAGATCCTTGCTCGGGTAGGTCGGGTCGCGGAGTGGATATGCGGATAGGCGTTGTCGGCACGGAGAGCTCGCACGTCGAACACATGGTGCGGTACCTCAATGTCGAGCACCGCCAGGGCGACGCGCGAGTGGTCGCCCTGGCCGGAGGCCAGAGCGAGCGCAACCTCCGGCTGGCGGCCGATGGCGGTGTCGACCGGCTGGTCGACGAGCCGGAGGCGCTGCTGGGTCTGGTCGACGCGGTGCTGGTCTGCGACCGTGACGGTGCCCGGCACCGTGAGCACGCCATGCCGTTCCTGCAGCGGGGCATGCCGGTGCTGGTGGACAAGCCGCTGGCGACCAGCGTCGGTGACGCCGAGGCGATGCTCCTGGCGGCGCGGCGCTCGGGGGCGCCGTTGGCTTCGTACTCGCCGGTGCGCTGGTTTCCGGACACGGACGCGCTGGCCGCGCAGGTGGCCGCGGACGGGCCGCCGCTGCTGGTGGTCGCGACCGGCCCGGCCGATCCGGCCGGGCCGCACGGCGGTATCTGGTTCTACGGCATCCACCCGGTGGATGTGGCGCTGCGGCTGGCCGCCGGGCCGGTCGGCCGGGTCCGGGTGGATCGGGTACCGGGTGCGGTGGTAGCCACCGGCCGGGTCGGCGATACAAGCGTCGTGGTCGACTTCATCGCTCCGGGGGACCGGCACCCGGTCGCGTTCCACGCGCTGGTTACCACCGGCACGAAGGTGTACGCCAGGGAGCTGGCGCAGGGGCAGCGGTACCTCGATCCGGGGTTGGACGCGTTCTTCGAGATGCTCCACAGTGGACGCCCGGCGGTCCCGGCGGAGGAGATGCTGCGCCCGATCCGGTACCTCGCCGCGGTGGTCGAGGCGCTGTAGCGCGGTGGCGAAGGAGAGCCCATTGTCCAATGTGGTCACCGGCCGGGATCCGGCGACCGGCTTCGACCGCGGGGGGCGAGTGCGGATCCTGTCCGGCGCCCTGCACTACTTCCGCGTCCTGCCCGAGCAGTGGGGGCACCGCCTGGCCATGCTCCGGGCGATGGGGCTGAACACGGTTGAGACCTACGTACCGTGGAACCTGCACGAGCCCCGACCGGGCAGGTACGTCTTCGACGGGCTGGCCGATGTGGAGGCGTTCCTGGGTGCGGCGGCCGCCGCGCAGCTGCGCGTCATCCTGCGGCCGGGGCCGTACATCTGTGCCGAGTGGGACAACGGCGGCCTGCCGTCATGGCTGACCGGCCGGCCCGGTCAACGCATCCGCTGCGCCGACCCGGGCTACCTGGCCGCCGTCGACGCGTGGTTCGACGTCCTGATCCCGCGCCTGGTCCCGCATCTGGTGACGCGCGGCGGTAACGTGATCCTGGTCCAGGTGGAGAACGAGTACGGCTCGTACGGCACCGACCGCGAGTACCTGCGCCACCTGCGGGACGGCCTGCGCCGGCGCGGCATCGACGTCCCGCTGGTCACCTCCGATGGCGCGCGGGAGGCCATGCTGAGTGCCGGCACCATCCCGGACGTGCGAGCGACGGTCAACTTCGGCAGCGAACCGGAGCAGGCGTTCGCGGCGCTGGCCCGGCACCGGCCGCAGGATCCGCCCTTCTGCATGGAGTTCTGGTGCGGCTGGTACGCGTACTGGGGCGGCGAGTGGGTGACCCGCGATGCCAAGGACGCGGCGGACGTGCTCGGGCGGATCCTCGCCGCTGGCGCCGACGTGAACATCTACCTGGCCCACGGTGGTACGAACTTCGGCGCCTGGGCCGGGGCTAAGTGGGCGCCGGCCACCGACGGGTACCGGCCGGACGGGTACCGGCCGGAGCAGTACCGGTCTGACATCACCTCCTACGACTACGACGCGCCGATCGCGGAGGACGGCTCACCGACGCAGAAGTTCTGGGAGTTCCGCCGGATCCTCGCCGGCTATGCCGGCCCGGACCTGCCCGAGCCACCGCCTCCGGCACCCGCTCTGGCACCGTCACGCATAGACATGTGCGAATCACTCCCGCTGTCGCGGGTACTGCGCGGGGTGGCTGCGGTCCAGGCGGCCACGCCGCCGACGTTCGAGGAGCTCGACCTTCACCACGGGCTGGTGCAGTACGCGTCGGTGCTGCCGGGGCCGTGCCCGCACGAGACACTGGTCCTCGACGGTCTGGCCGATCGCGCCCAGGTCTGGGTCGACGGCCAGCGGGTGGCGACGCTGGACAGCGGTCACAACCGCGTCGAGGTGGCGGTACCGGGGCAGCGGGTCGGCCTCCAGATCCTGGTCGAGTCGATGGGGCGGACCAATCTGGGCCCGCGGCTGGGGGAGCGCAAGGGGATCCTCGGCGGGGTACGCCGGGGCGAGCAGTTCGTGCACGGCTGGTCCGCGCGGCCGGTCCCGCTGACGGTCGATGGGTTGCCGTGGGCCGGCCTCGCCGCCGGGCCGGGGACGGGCCCGGTCTACCACCGCGGGTACCTGGAGGTGGACCGGCCGGGCGACGCACGCCTGGCGCTGCCGGGCTGGACCAAGGGGTACGTCTGGGTCAACGGGTTCTGCCTGGGGCGGTACTGGTCGGTCGGTCCGCAGCATTCGCTCTACCTGCCCTGGCCACTGCTGCGCGCCGGCCGCAACGAGGTCGTGGTGCTGGAGCTGGACGAGGTCGCCGAGCCGGTCGTCGAGGTGCTCTCCACCGCTCCGGAATGAGCCGCTCGGCCGGTCGGCGAGCTCCGGTTACGGTCGGGC
>JAFMQQ010000088.1:3879-8842 GCA_017354595.1 Micromonosporaceae bacterium | reverse complement strand
GCTGGCGCAGACACAGACGACCGCCACCATCACGATGGCGACCATCAACCAGAAGAACCACATCCCGTTGTACTTCTGCGGCGGCGGGCCGAGCGATCCCTTCGACCAGACGATCAGCGGCGACCGGTACTCCAGCTGCACGCTCTGCCCCGGCGCCACGTCCACCACCAGGTCGGCGGGCCCGACCCGGGGCGGCAGGAAGTACGGCGTGTGGACATGCACCTGGTGCCGGCCCGGCGCGATCGGAATCTGGTTCCGTCCCCACGTACCGGCGCTGGGGGGCATCCCGTCCAGCCCGATCTGGGGCTTGAAGAAGAAGAGCATGAACGCCAGCGGGAAGAACTTGGCATCCACCTCGATCGCGCCGCCGCCACCGGGCTGCTGAGGGTACCCCTGCCCCTGCTGGTACCCCTGCTGTGGGTACCCCTGCTGGGGATAGCCCTGCTGCGGCGGGACGTTCTGCGGGTACCCCTGCCCCGGCGGGTACTCCTGCGGTGGCGGATAGTTCGGCGTGCTCACGGGATGAGCCTCCTCAGTGGACGGTCAAGGGATCGTGGGTCAGCTGAGCCCCACCGCCGCCGTACTCGCCTCCCACAGCTGCGCGGCGAACTTCGGGTCACCGGTCGGCCGGGTCGGCTGGCGCAGCCGGCGCTTCGCGTAGTAGCCACCGTTGGTCAGCTGGTCTGCGGGCGCCCCGGCGAGCCACAGCAGCGTGTCCGCGCCGCCCTCGGGGCTGACCAAGCCCGGCATGAACCGGTAGAACACGCGCATCGCCGGGTTGGCCCGGCCGAACCGGCTGCGTACCACGCCGGGATGATAGGAGAAGGACAGGATCTCCGGCCAGCGCCTGGCCGCCTCGGCGGCGAAGAGGATGTTCGCCTGCTTCGATGACCCGTACACGACAAATGACCGGTAGCGGCGGGTGCTGTCCAGGTCCTTGGGATCCAGCCGGCCGGCGCGATGCGCGTCGGAGGCGGTATTCACCACCCGGGCTGCCGCACCGAGCCGGTCCCGCAGCAGGTGGGTGAGCAGGAACGGTGCGAGGTGGTTGGCCTCCATGGTGAGCTCATGACCGTCCACAGTGGTCACCCGCCGCGGGTTGACGCCGCCCGCGTTGTTGGCGAGCACATCGATCGACGGGTACCCGTCGCGCAGCGCCTCGGCCAGCTTGCGTACCTCGGCGAGACTGGCGAAGTCGGCCCGGTACCCGGTCGGCTGCGCGCCCGCCCCGGCCAGCTGCCGGACCTGTGCCACAGCGGCGTCGAGGCGTTCCTGGTCCCGTCCGACGAGGGCCACCCGGCCGCCGGACCGGGCGAAGCCGACCGCGGCCGCCAGCCCGACACCGGAGTTCGCCCCCGTGACCACGATCGTCTTGCCGGTGAAGTCGAACTCGGACGTGGATGCGTTCTCGTCTGCCACGGCGCGAGGCTACCGCACCGGGCCGACATTGAGCGGGCCGACATTGAGGAGCAGGCAGCCGAGCGCCCGTCCGGTCGGTTATGTGGCGTAGGGATTCGGGTACTGCGATGCCTGCCGGACCGCCCAGACGATCAATATGACGTAGAGGCTGACGCCGACCACGGCGAGCGCGAAGATGATCCAGCCGGTGATGATGCCGGCCATCGCCATCCCGTCGCCACTCTCGCCGCGCTCCCGGATCTGCTTGCGCGCCACGTGCCCGAGGATCGCTCCGACCAGACTGGTCACCCCGCAGCTGACCAGGCCGCAGAGGGAGAGTACGAGCGAGGCGATCGCCATCCCGTTGGTGCCCTGCTGTGCCGGCATCATCACCGGTGCGGCATATCCATAGCCGGCGTAGCTCGGCTGCGCTGCCGGGTCCCACGACGGTTGGCCGGCCTGGTACCCCGGGTACGCCGGACTCCCCGGGTAGGCCGGCTGCCCGGTCACCGGGTCCACGTACGCGGCGCCGCTCGCCGGGTCCACGTACGGGGCACCGCTCGCCGGGTCGCCCCAGCCGCCGGGCTGCGGGGGATAGGTCATCGAAGAACTCCGTCCGGTGGGCTGCCGTCAGGGTACCCGCCCCGTGCAGCCACCATCGCCCCGCGCCGTACGCCCATCGCCCCACCGGCCGCGGCCACGGTCGTTGCCCAGCGCCACCGAACCGGGCAGGATCGGCGGCATGACGGACGCGCCCACCACGCCCGCCGATCCCTTGAGCGACCGCCTCGACGGACGCGTGGCGGTGGTTACCGGAGCCGGCAGCCCGGACGGCATCGGTTATGCGACGGCCCGCCGGCTCGCGACGCTGGGCGCGCAGGTGGCGATCGTCTCCACTACCCGGCGCATCCATGAGCGCGCCGGCGAACTCGGGGTCACCGGTTTCGTCGCCGACCTGACCGTCGAGGCGGAGGTCGGCGCGCTCGCCGACGCCATCACCGAGCAGCTGGGCAACGTCGATGTGCTGGTGAACAACGCGGGACTGGCCAGCAAGGCGAGCGTCGGAGTACTTCGTCCGGTGGCCCAGCTCTCGGTCGACGAGTGGCGTACCGAGATCGACCGGAACCTGACCACCGCGTTCCTGGTGAGCCGGGCGTTCGTGGGCGGCATGGCGGAGCGTGGCTGGGGCCGGGTGGTCAACCTCGCCGCCACCGCCGGCCCGGTCAACGCGTTGCCGACCGAGGCGGCCTACGCGGCGGCCAAGTCGGGTGTGGTCGGGCTGACCCGGGCGCTGTCGATGGAGCTGGTCGCCGATGGCGTGACGGTCAACGCGGTGGCGCCCGGCATCATCCACACCGGCGCGTCCACCTTCGTGGAGCTCAAGCACGGCCTGGGCAGCCCGATGGGCCGGCCCGGGACACCGGATGAGGTGGCCGCCACGATCGCTTTCCTGTGCACCCCCGGCGCCTCGTACATCACCGGCCAGATGCTGGTCGTCGATGGCGGCAACAGCGTGCGCGAGGCTGACTACCGCTGACCCGCAACGTTTGACCACCGCAGGTCGGGGCATCACCGGCGGCATGAGTACCACTCAGCGTGCCCCGGGACGGCAGGCGCCGGCCAGGACGGCCGGGCAACCGAAGCCGGCCGGGTTTGTCTGGCAGGCCAGGCTGGAGAACGCGAGCGTGCTGGACAAGGTGGGCCGGCTGGTCAACCGCGGGGTGCTCGCGGTACTGCCCTCGTCGCGACTGCGCGACCTGCTGCACGGTGTCTGGCTGCGCCATCCGCTGCACCCGGCCGCTGTCGACGTGCCGATCGGCGCCTGGATGAGCGCGGCGGTACTGGACGCGATGCCCGGCGGCGGCGCGCCCGCGGCCTCGACCGTGCTGGTCGGAGCGGGAACGGCGGCCGCTGTACCGGCGGCGATCACCGGCCTCGTCGAGTTCACCACGCTCAGTCCTGAGCAGCAGCGCGTCGGGCTCGTCCACGCGGTCAGCAACAGCATTGCGACCCTGCTCTACGCGGGCTCGTTCGTGGCCCGCCTGCGCGGCCAGTACCGGGTGGGGCGCAGGCTCGCGTACCTCGGGCTGGCAGCGGCCTCGGCCGGCGCGTACCTCGGTGGGCACCTCGGGTACGCCCAGGCTGCCGGGGTCGACCAGGCCGCGCCCGACCTGCGGCTGATACCGCCCGGCTGGCATGCCCTCGGCCACCTGGATGACCTGCCGGAGGGCCACCTCGTGACCCGCTCGATCGGCCAGGCCGGTGTGCTGCTGTACCGCGAGGGGGGCAGCGTAACCGCTTTCGTGCAGCGCTGCGCCCACCAGAGTGGCCCGTTGGGTCAGGGTGAGATCGTCCGGGTACGGGGTGCCGCCTGCGTGAAGTGCCCGTGGCACGGCAGCGTCTTCCGGCTCGACAATGGCGCGGTGGTACACGGCCCGGCCGCGACGGACCAGCCGCGCCTGATCACCCGGATCACCGGCGGTCGGATCGAGGTACGGACCGGTGAAGCTCCGGGCTGACCGGTCAGCCTCGAAGCCCGCTCCGCCTAGCCTCCGCCGGTGGTGGCCGCGCTGCTGAAGATGCCGATCGCCGCGATCGCGTAGATGCAGCAGAAGACGACGTAGAGGCCGGTGGCGACGTACCCGATGATCATGCCCGCGAGAGCGAGCCCGTCGCCCTGCTCGCCGCTCTGCCGGATCTGCTTGCGACCCATGTGCCCGAAGACGATGCCGAGCGGGGAGAAGACGAAGGCGAACACCAGCGCCAGGATCGCCATCGTGTTGGTGCCCTTCGGCGGCTGGTATGTCGCGTACGGCTGCTGGTAGCCCTGCTGGTAGCCGCCCTGGTCGTAGCCGCTGGGCGCGGGCGACCCCGGATACTCGGCGCCGGAGTACGGCTGCCCGGGAGAGTACGGCTGCCCGGAGGTGGGTTGCCCGTACGGCTGCGCTGGCGGGTATTGCTGCGCGTACGGATCAGCCTGCGGGTACTGCCCGTAGGACTGCTGGTACGGGTCAGGGTTGCTGCCCTGCGGCGGCCAGGTCATGTACCTTCCTCCCCTCGGTCGCCTGACCGTACCGCATGCGGCCAACAGCCGATCGGCGGCTCACCGCCTGCCCACCCCGTGCTCGGGCTCAGCGCCTGGAGAGTGCGCGCAACGCGCGTTCGACTGCGATGCAGTAGTCCTCGACGTAGTCCAGCCCGCCATCCTCAGCGATCTTCCGCGACTCGGCGGAGGTGATGCCCTGCTGCAGCCACAGCGCCTTGGCCCCGATCGCCACCGCCTGCCGGGCAACGTCAGGGGTTTCCGGACCGGGTCGGAACACATTGACCAGGTCGACCGGCTCCGGGATGTCGGCGAGCGTCGGGTAACAGGTCTGGCCCCAGATCTCGGTCGCGTGCGGGTTCACCGGGATGACCCGCCAGCCATGCCGCAAGATCTGCTGCGGCACGCTGTGCGCCTCCTTGCCGGGGTTTCGCGACGCCCCGACGACGGCGATAGTGGTCGATTCCCGCAGGATCTGCTCGGCTGTCCTCACCCGACTGACTCTACGTCGCGGCCGGCGCA
>JAFMQQ010000088.1:0-3869 GCA_017354595.1 Micromonosporaceae bacterium | reverse complement strand
GGGCGGCGAGCGACGGCTGCAGACCAGCGATGGGCGTCACAGCAGCGTCAGCTGCACGGCGCGTTGACCCGGCGCCGGGGAGAACGCTGGCGCCGCGGGCTGGCGGTGTGCCTGCGCCGGTGGTGCGCCGATACCGTGACGGCGCGCGGCGGCCCGGATCCGGTCGGTCAGCTCGCGTTGGTACTCTTTCGGCGAGTAGGAACCGCTGGCGAACAACTCCCGGTAGCGCGGCACCAGGTCCGGCCGGGTGCGGTGCAACCAGGCCAGGTACCACTCGCGTGCGCCTGGGCGCAGGTGCAGCGGCAGCGGAGTGGCGCTCACCGCGCCGCTCTCGGCTATGGCAGCCACAGTGTCCTCAATGGACTGATCGTCGTCGGTGAGCCCGGGCAGGATCGGAGCCATCAGTACGCCGACCGCGAAGCCGGCATCGGTGAGCCTGCGTACCGCCGCCAGGCGCCGGCGTGGCGCCGGAGTGCCCGGCTCCACCGACCGCCACAGAGCCTCGTCCACGAAGCCGACCGAGAAACTGAGCCCGACCGATGTCACCTCGGCCGCCTGGCGCAGCAGGTCGAAGTCGCGCAGGATCAGCGTGCCCTTGGTGAGGATGGAGAACGGGTTGGCGAAGTCGCGCAGCGCGGCGAGGATGCCCGGCATCAACCGGTATCGCCCCTCGGCCCGTTGGTAGCAGTCGACGTTGGTTCCCATCGCGACGTGGCCGCCGGCCCACCGTGGTGCAGCCAACTCCCGACGTAGCACGCTGCCCGCGTTGACCTTGACGACTACCTGGGTGTCGAAGTCGCGCCCAGCGTCCAGGTCCAGATAAGTGTGCGTGTTGCGGGCGAAGCAGTACCGGCAGGCGTGTGAGCAGCCGCGGTAGGGATTGATCGTCCACTGGAACGGCACCCGGGACTGGGCCGGCACCCGGTTGATGATCGACTTTGCTTCGATCTCATAGAACGTCATCCCGGCGAAGTCCGGCGTGTCGAACGTCCGGGTGCGCAACCCCTCCCAGCGCATGGGCAGAGCCTAGCACATATGTACGAGTACCTCGCGCAACCCCGGCCGGCTACGCCGCTTGGGCGCCGACCTGGCGGCGTACCTCGTCCATGTCCAGCGCCCGCACCTGCGCGATGAGCGACTCCAGTGCGGGCTCGGGAAGTACACCGGGCTGCTGGAAGACGACCACGCCGTCGCGTACCGCCATCAGTGTCGGGATCGAGCGGATCTGGAACTCTTCGGCCAGCTCCTGCTCGGCGTCGGTATCAACCTTGCCGAAGACGATGTCCTCGTGCCGGTCCGAGGCCCGCTCGAAGGTCGGCGCGAAGGCCCGGCAAGGCCCACACCAGGCGGCCCAGAAGTCGACCAGCACGATACCGTCGCCACCGGTGACCTCGGCGAAGTTCTCACCGGTCAGTGTCTGAGTGGCCATCGGGCCTCCGATCGATTGGGATAAGCATGTGCACGGCGCACAACTGCGCCATCAGCCGATCAATTCCCGGGCCCGGTCGGACCACGCGCGAGGTGAGGCAGCACACTGCCGGCCAGATGGAGGCGGGGCGCAGACTGTACGGGTGGCAGCAGCGGTCTTTCTCTTCGATGGCGACTGTGGCTTCTGTTCTGCCTGTGCCCGGCTTCTCCAGCGGCATATCCCGACTCGTGCGGCGGTCCAGCCGTATCAGGCGGTCGACCTCGCCAAGCTCGGCGTGACCGAGGCCGAGTGCGAGGAGTCGGTCCAGTGGGTCACCGAGGACGGCCACGTGAGCGGACCGGTCGCCATCGGCCGCCTGATGCGGGACGCCACCGGCGGCCGGTGGCCAGCAGGCTGGCGGTTGTTGGGCTGGTTGCTGCTGCACCGGCCGGTCACACCCGTTGCCTGGGCGGTGTACCGCTGGGTGTCGCGCAACCGGCACCGCTTTCCCGGCGGTACGCCAGCCTGCGCACTGCCACAGGGTGACCGTTCGGCTACTTCTTGAGGACATACGTTCACAGTTGGGTAAACTGTGACGCGCATCTCTGTTCGGCGGTGAAGCGCCTGCTCACAATCGGTGTCAAGCGTGGGCGGCGGGTTGCCGGGGAGGCCCCGCCGTTCATTGCATTCCACGGCCGATGACCGGATAGCGTCTCCTCCTTGTGGACGACGGCGTATCAGACGGCGATCCGGCCGCCGGTGACAGCGTCGGTGTCGGGCCGTGGACAGGCCCGTGGCCGGCCGATCCCCACTACGACCCGGCGTTGTTGCGCGAGGGCGACCGGCGCAATGTGGTGGACCGGTACCGCTACTGGCGCCGCGAGGCGATCGTCGCCGACCTTGACCGGCGCCGGCACCCGTTTCAGGTGGCGATCGAGAACTGGCAGCACGACCTGAACATCGGGACCGTGGTACGCACGGCCAACGCGTTCCTCGCCGAACAGGTGCACGTGGTCGGGCGCCGGCGGTGGAACCGGCGTGGCGCCATGGTGACTGACCGGTACCAGCACCTGCGTCACCACGAGACGATCGAGGAGTTCCTGGGCTGGGCCGCCGGCGAGCAGCTACCGGTGATCGGCATCGACAACCTGCCCGGCTCCCGGCTGCTCTCGGCGGCGGGCCTGCCGCGCCGCTGCGTGCTGCTGTTCGGTCAGGAGGGGCCGGGGCTCTCGGCCGCCGCCCGTACCGCCTGTGCCGAGATCCGGCACATCCCGCAGTACGGCTCCACCCGGTCCATCAACGCGGGGGTGGCCAGTGGCATCGCGATGTACTGCTGGATCCAGGAGCACGCCGCACTACCTGAGCCGTAGCGCGGACCGGGACAGCACGCCACAGCCAGCAAGCCCGGCAAACCAGGGCGGACGGGCGCTTGACGCAGGCGTGCGGTAGGCGGACGGTAACGGAGTGGGGATCGCGGTGAACTGCCCCCGCTGCGGTGGTCCGGTGCGGCCACCGGATCTCATGTTCTCCGACTGGCGGTGTTACCGGTGCGGTCCTGTCCCGCCGCTGCACGTGCCGGAACACGTCGGTCAGGAGGTCATGGAGGCGGTCGTGGCGCGGATCTCCGGGGTACCGCTCTGGTGCCCATGGCCGCTGCCGGCTGGCTGGCTGGTGACCGGCGTGGGCTGGTCGGGCGACGAGCGAACCGGCACCGAGGCGACGGTACTGGCCTGCAGTGGGCCGGCGCCGCTCTGCGGTGGACCGGGTGACGTGGTCCTGGTCGCCGAGAAGCCGGGCGTCGGGCTGGGCAACCGGTACGCCGGACTCGCCGGCCCCGATCCCGGCCCGTATCTACAGGAGGCGCTGAAGGACACCGCGGCGCACGCGAAGGTCAAGGCGGATGGCTGGCCGACTCCACTGTGGGCGGTCGCGTCCGGCGGTGACCGCGGCGCGTACGTTGGCGAGGCGAAGGCGATGTGGCTGTACGCGGTCGCCTGGCCAGCCACCGCCGGGTACCTGTTCGCCGAGGACATGGTGCTGCACGACGTGACCGAGTGGCTGCCTCCCGAGCTGGTGTACGGCGCCCCCTCGCCCTATCTGCACCGGGCGCGATGATGCCGGCTGCGGAAAATGACGCGCCGGCGATTCGCGCACCGCGGAGATTCACCGTCAGAAGTGCAACTGATAGTCTTAACGGGCCGTTGACAACGGCTCCGGCGACCGCGGGGAGGGATTGCCCGGATGAAGAAGGTTCTAAGCTGGGCAGCCGTGGCGTTCATAGTGTTCTTCATCGCCTACCGACCGCAGAGCGCTGCCGCCGTTTTCCGTCAGCTGGGCTCGGGCCTCTATGACATCGCCACCGGTATTGGCAGCTTTTTCTCCAGCCTCGTCGCTTGACCACTCACTGGACCAGTCATGAGCACCGACGGCTCGCCGACACCGCCCGATCCGGATCGACCGC
>JAFMQQ010000503.1 GCA_017354595.1 Micromonosporaceae bacterium | reverse complement strand
GGGGGGCGCGCCGGGCGCGCGGCCGGGGCGTGGCCACCGCGGCCGCGACGATGCTCTCCCAGTGGGCGCACGAGCACGGGATGCACCGCGTCGAGCTGTGTACCGACCCGGTGAACTGGCCCAGCCAGCGGGTGGCGATCGCGGCCGGGTTCCGCCGCGAGGGGATCCGGCGGGCCGCCGGACAGGCGCGCGACGGCAGCCGGTACGACCTGGTGCTGTGGGCACGGGTGGCGGACGACCCGCCGGGACCCAGCCCGCGGCTGCTGCCCGACCTGGCGGGCGGGACACTCGGCGACGGTACGGTCCTGTTACGTCCACTATGGACAGAGGATGCCCAGGACGTGTACCGGCTGCGCAACCTCCCCGAGTGGGTGGCGAGCAGCGTACCGCCGGAGCCGCCCAGCCCGGATGCTGTGCTGCGCCGGTGCGCCGAGGCGCCGAGCCGGTGGCTGGCCGGCGAGCGGGCCGAAGTCAGCATCAGGGACGCGGCGACCGGTGAGTTCGCCGGCACGATCGGGCTGTTCTACCAGGAGCCAGACACCGGGCAGGCGATGATCGGGTACGGCCTGCTGCCCCAGTGGCGGGGCAAGGGGTACGCCACCCGAGCGGTGCGGCTGGTCGCCGACTGGGCGTTCCGGCACACCGGGATCGCCCGGCTGGTCGCGGGTACCTCGCCGGAGAACGTGGCCTCCCAGCGGGTACTCGAGCGGGCCGGTTTCCTCCGCGAGGGGTACCTGCGCGCCCGGCTGCCCGGCGCCGACGGCGCCCGTACCGACGACCTGCTGTACGCCCTCCTGCCGTGAGACCATCGCAACCCGGCGGTGGCCCGGAGCGTGTCACCCCAGACGGCTCCGGGGGGAATCGGGGTGCGGTGATCAACGAAGTGTCACAGAAGGCTGACGTGGACACACAGAGCGCTGGCATGGGCGCGCAGGATGCCGATCCTGACGCGCCCGCAGCGCATGCTGCGGGCCCGCGCGCGCCCTCCCCGGGCGGGCAGCGCGACTTCAACGCTTTCTACACCGCCCACTTCCGGGTACTCACGCTGCAGTTGCACGCCTACGTCGGCGACCTGACGGAGGCGCAGGACCTGGTGCAGGAGGCGTTCTGCCGGGCCTACACGCGGTGGGACCAGGTGGCCGGGTACGACGAGCCGGTGGCCTGGATACGCCGGGTCGCCTGGAACCTGGCGACCACCAGGTGGCGGCGGCAGCGCCGGGCGGCGGCGTACCTGCTGCGCCAGCGCGAGCAGCACGAGCCGGGACCCAACCCGGACCGGGTCGCCGTGGTACAGGCGCTACGCGCGCTGCCGGAGCGGCAGCGCCGGGCGGTGGTACTGCATCATGTCGCGGATCTGTCCGTGGCGGAGATCGCCGCGCAGGAAGGGGTCGCCGAGGGTACCGTCAAATCCTGGCTGCACCGTGGGCGGACTGCGCTTGCTGCCGGACTGTCCGATGTGTACAAGGAGAGCCGCGATGGCTGACCTGGAAGAGGAAGAGAAGCTGATCGAGACGGCCTTCGCCGAACATCGACGCTCCACTTTGGACCGTATCGAGCTGGCGGACGTACGCGCGGCGCTGGCCCGGGCGCGACGCCGGCGCCGGCTGCGGTACGCGCTGGTGCTGCTCGCGCTGCTGGTCGCCGCCGCCGTGGTGGTCGTGCTGGTGGTCGCACTCGGCTGAGGCGGCTCAGCCCCACCAGAAGACGATAGCGATGATGGCGTACAGGCCGACCAGGGCGGCCCCCTCCAGCCAGGTCGACTCGCCATCGAAGACCACCAGCGAGACCACCAGCACCGCGGCCACCACGGCCACCACCAGCATCGGTGCGAAGACGAGCGTCAGCGTGGTACCGGTGAGCAGGCTCAGCAGTACCAGCGCCGGCGCCAGTACCAGCGCGATCTGCAGCGGGCTGTTGATGATCACCGAGAGCGCGTAGTCCGCCTGGTTCTTCGCCGCGAGCTGGATGCCGACCACGTTCTCGATCGCGTTTCCGGCGATCGCGACGACCACCAGACCGGCGAAGGTCTGCGAGATGTGCAGGGTGTCCATCGCCGGGGTGAGCGCGGTGACGAACCAGTCGGACACCAGCGCGGCCACCCCGCCGGAGGCCGCCAGCAGGCCGACCGCGAGCCAGGCCGGCCAGCGCGTGCCGGCGGCCGCGCTCTCCCCCGGCGTACCGTCCGCGCCCGGCGGGGACGATAGGCTGGCGCGGCGGAGGCTGGCGGGTACCGAGAGCGCGAAAACGATCAGCAGCACCACCGCGACCGCGTCGGAGAGAGTCTGCACGTGCGGTTCGGCCGGGGTGTGGGTGGCCTTCGCCAGGCTGGGCAGTACCAGGGCGGCGGTGGCGAGCGCCATGAGTACGCAGATGTGCCGCGCCCGGGACTTCTCGAACAGTTGCGGGCCGTGCCGCAGCCCACCGACGACGAACGCCAGGCCCAGCACGAGCAGCAGGTTCGCCAGGATCGAGCCGATGATCGCCGACTGGACCACGGTGAGCAGCCCGGCCCGCAGCGCGAAGAAGGAGATGAACAGCTCCGGCAGGTTGCCCAGCGCGCTCTGCAGCACACCCGTCGCCCCGGCACCGAACCGGTCGCCCAGCTGGTCCACGCTGCGACCGACCAGGGCGGCCAGCAGCGCCACGGCGACCGCGGAGGTGAGGAAGGCGAGTACCGCCGCGGCGTTGGTGTACCGGGTGACGCCGGCGAGCGTCACCACGACCGGGCCACCGAGCAGCAGCACCAGGTCCGACCGGTTGAGGGTCCGCTCGGCCGGTGCGCGGCCTCCCGGTGCGGCACCCGCCGGGCGGGTGGCTGGGACGTCAGGCACCCAGAGATGATGGCAGACCGATGACCGGCCGGCGCGCCTTGTCCGGCGCGGCCGGCCGAATCAGGCGGCCAGCGAGATCACCCCGTAGTCGTACCCGCGGCGGCGGTACACGACGCTGGGCTGGCCGGAGTCCTTGTCCAGGAACAGGTAGAAGTCGTGCCCCACCAGTTCCATGTGGAACAGCGCGTCGTCGACGGTCATCGGCTCGGCGCGGTGCTCCTTCTCCCGGACGATCCGCATTGGACAGTCCGGTACCTCGTCGGTGACGTCAATGGCGGCGTCGGCCGGGGCGCCCGGCGCCGGCGCGGTGATCAACTCGGTCGCCCCGGCCGCGGTCGCCTGCGCGACCGAGACGGGGACACGCCGACCACGGTGCACCCGCCGCCGGTCGGCGACCCGGCGCAGCCGCGCCCGCAGCTTGTCCAGGGCGAGGTCCAAGGCGGCGTAGAAGTCGCTCGCACACGCCTCGGCCCGTACCAGCGGGCCCGGCGAACTGCAGGTGATCTCGATTCGCTGCGCGTGGTCCGCCTGGCGCGGGTTCCGTTCATGAAACAGCTC
>JAFMQQ010000502.1 GCA_017354595.1 Micromonosporaceae bacterium | reverse complement strand
AAGGCGTTCCAGTCGTTGAAGCCCATCGGCGGGGTACGGGTCAGCCCGTTCTCCAGCGCAAAGGCCGGCTGTGGATGGGTCGCGTCGTAGCCTCCGCCGACGAGGGCGACGGCGAGCAGGGTGAGAGCGGCCATCGCCGAGATGACGAGTCTTCGCATGGGGGTACTCCGTGGTCGGGGGGACGGGGTACCGACGTCGGCACGTGTTGGAACGAGGGCCTCAGGTTGAACCTAGCCTCATCAATCTCCAACATTCAAGACACAGATCCGAATCTTTCCAACAGTGTGCCCCTCTGCCGCCGGGTCACGACGACGATCGTCCAGAGCGCGAGGCTTGCGCCCGCCACCACCAGCACCATGGCCAGTGCGTACAGCGGTGCCGGGTTGCCGGCGTTGCGCGCACTCCGGATGCTGAGATCGCTGCCCAGCAAGGCGAACAGCCAGACCGAGAGCAGCGGACGGAACCGGTTCAGGACGTTCGTCGCGGCACTGGCCCTGCCCAGGTGGTCATCCCAGGCCTTCGCATTGCCACGGGCGGCGTGCAGCCACACGCGATAGGCCACGATGGCGAGCAGCAGCGCCACCAGCTGCGCCTGCAGCAGCGGTCGCAGCGATGCGGCGAGGCCGCGGTCGTGCGGGTTGGCCAGGGTGAGCCCGCCGTTGACCAGGCGCGGGACCGTGTTGAGGCCGATCGCGGCGGCGGCGAACCAAGCCTGGACGCTGATTGACGAGACGTTAGGAGGCGCAGCGGCGGCCGGCACGGTCCACTCCGATGCCGGCGCCGGCTGTAGCGGCGCGGTGTCGCGCCACCCGGCGAGCCCGGCCGGGTTGATCCATCCGGACGCATCGTCATCGCGATCGACCACTGTGGACCTCCAAGATGTAGCGGTGGCGAGAGAGTACGTCCTGGGTGGCAAGGTCGCCAGTCAGTACCGGGCAAAGGAGCGCAGCGGCAGCCGCGGGCCGAAGCGGGGTGGACCCGGCGTGGTCAGCATCAGCAGGTGGCAGACCCGGGCGCGCTGACCGCGGAAGGGTTCCAGCACCTCCAGCATCCGCTGGTCCGCCTCGGCCAGCCGGCCAGGCTCGCAGTCCCGGGATCCGGCGCGCGGCGCGCCGGTCAGCGCGTACACCACGTGGTGCGGGATGTTGTAGTCGCCGAGGCTGACCGCGTCCGGGTCGCCGAAGGCCAGCCGTACCACCTCGGCGGCGGTCCAGACCCCGATGCCCACAATGGACAGTAACCGGGCGGTCGCGGTCGCGGCATCCGGCGCCTGGTCCAGCGATACCGCCGCCGAGGCGGCCCGGCGCAGCGTCTCCGCCCGGCGCTGCTCGATGCCGTACGGGTGGAACGCCCAGTACGGCGTGGCCGCCACCGCGGCCGGCTCCGGTGGCAGCAGCAGCCCGTCGCACGGGCCGGGCGCCGGTTCGCCGAAGTGCCGCACCACCCGGGCGTAGGAGCGGGCCGCCTCCTTGCCGGTCACCTTCTGCCCGATGATCGTCGGCGCCAGGTGCTCGAAGAGCCGGCCGGTCCGGGCCATCCGCAGGCCGGGCCGCTGGCGCCAGGCCTGCCGTACCACGGGATGCGCGGCGGCCAGGGCGCCGAAGCCGGAGACATCGTCGCGCAGCCCGGCGATCGCGTCCGCCTGGCCGACCAGCCAGCCGGCGCCCGGGCCGTACCCGGTCGCCTCGCCGGCGCGGCACAGGTGCAGCGTTCCGGGGCCGTCCGGGGTGCGGCAGGCCCACCACAATCCGTCGGCGGAGAGCCGGAGCGTCGGGTCGGCACCGAGCAGGCGCAGCGCCTGCAGTGTCCCGCCGAAGTCGTACCTGGGCGGCAGGCACAAGCTCCGTCGGTGCGCGGTCACCGTTGCAGCGTACGGTGCAGCAGCCGGGAATCGCCGAGCATGCCGCGCAGCCGGCGTTCCAGCCCGGCGATCGGCACCAGGTTCTGCGGCGCCCGCGGGTCCTTGTACCCGCTGGCGGCGAAGCGGGGCAGGGTGACCGCGGAGGTGTCGGCGAGTGCGATCGCCTGCTGCGCGGTCAGGTCGCCGGAGCACTCCACCCGGATCACGCCGCTCCACGGCCCGCCGGCGTGCCCGGGCAGCCGGAGGTACCACGAGTACAGGCTGGAGAGCCGGAACACCGGGGTACGCTGGCCCGCCGCCAGCCCGGTGACCACCGGTACCAGCTCCGCCGGCAGGTATGTCGTGCTCTGCGTCTTGACGTACCCGATGGTGTGTGGCAGGTGCCGGCGCCCGCGCAGCCGCCCGTCGGCGACCAGCAGCCCGGGCGGCTCCACAGTGGACTCCCGGGTGGACGCGCAGACCGCGATCTCCAGGCCGCTCATCAGCCCACGCAGGTGCCCGTCGAGCTGCGCGGCACTGGCACCGGGCACCGGGTGCGGTGCATAGCGGGCCGGGCCGGTACCCGAGGCGGCCGCGCCGGGCGCCGAGGTGAGCAGTGCCCGCTCGACCCGGGCGTGTACCACCTCGGCGGCGCCGCCGACCAGGTCGCACCGGACCACACCGGCCGCGTACGAGGCGGCCAGCGCCGGGTGGCTGGCCCCCTCGGCGTCCACCAGCCAGCCACGGCCGTCGACCCGCAGTACCCCGTCGGCGAAGAGCACCACATCGGGGGCACGGGCTACCGGCGCCCGGTCGCGTGCGTGCCAGGCGGTCGCCGGTAGCTCCACATCGACCTCGACGCTCGCGGTGCTCTGCCCGGCCGGCTCCGCGGCATCGTCGCCCATCGGCCGGGCGTACGCCGGGTCCCAGCTGTCCCAGAACAGCGTCATCCCGCCCACCGCCGCTGTCACGGTCCCAGCCTCGCGATCCGCGCCGAGCGGGCGTCCTTGCGTACCTCGAACCGCACCGGGATCCGTTCGGCGAGCGCCGGGACGTGGGTGACCACGCCGACCATCCGGTCACCGCGCGCGGCGAGATTCTCCAGCGTGGCGGCCACGGTGTCCAAAGTGGAGGCATCCAGCGAGCCGAAGCCCTCGTCCAGCAGGATCGACTCCAGGCTTGCGGCGCCGGCGGCCAGCCCGGCGAGTTGCTCGGAGAGCGCGAGCGCCAGGGCGAGCGAGGCCTGGAAGGTCTCCCCGCCCGACAGCGTGCGTACCGGCCGGCGCAGCGCCGCGTCGTGGTGGTCGACCACGAACAGCTCGCCCTTGTTGTGCCCCAGCTCGTACTGGCCGGCGGTCAGCTCCCGCAGGATCCGCGACGCACCCTCCACCAGCAGGCCGAGCGCCTCCTCCAACAGCCAGCGTTCGAAGTTGTTGGCCCGCAGGTGACCGGCGAGCGCGCGGGCCACCTGCCCCTCGCGCTCGTACCCGGCCCGCTGGTCGCGCAGCTTGTCGGCCTGGGCGCGCCGTTCCGCCAGCCGGGCGTACGCGGCCTCGGCGCGCTCCACGGCG
>JAFMQQ010000087.1:6851-8901 GCA_017354595.1 Micromonosporaceae bacterium | reverse complement strand
GGCCGGAGCCGCTCAGCCCTTGACCGACCCGGCGAGCAGGCCGCGGACGAAGTACCGCTGCAACGAGAAGAACACGATCAGCGGGATGATCATCGAGATGAAGGCGCCGGCGGTGACCGCCTCCCAGTTGTGCCCGAAGGAACCGGAGAGCTGGGCCAGGCGTACCGTCGTCGATCCCACATCGGCACTGCCGCCGGCGAAGGTGAGCGTGACCAGCAGGTCGTTCCAGACCCAGAGGAACTGGAAGATGGCGACCGAGGCGAGCGCCGGCGCCGCCAACGGCAGCACGATGGTACGGAACACCCGGAAGTGGTTCGCCCCGTCCACCTGCGCCGCCTCCATCACGTCCTTGGGCAGCTGGGCGATGAAGTTGTGCAGCAGGAAGATCGCCAGCGGCAGCGCGAACATGGTGTGCGAGAGCCAGACCGGGACGTAGGTGCCCTTCAGGTTCAGCGCCGGCAGGATCGTCGCGCTGCCGATGTGCACCTGGCCGTTGTAGAGCTGCAGCAGCGGCAGCAGCGCCAGTTGCAGCGGCACCACCTGCAACGCGAAGATCACGAAGAAGACCACGTCGCTGCCCTTGAACCGCACCCAGGCCAGGCAGTACGCCGCCATCGACGCGATGACCAACGGGAAGATGGTCGCCGGGATGGTGATCGCCAGCGAGTTGACCAGGTATGGCATCAGCCCGGCACTGGAGCCGAAGGAACTCTGGAACAGCACCGTGTTGTAGTTGGACAGCGTGAACGACGGGTGCGCGAAGAAGTTCCACCATCCGCTGTCCGCCACATCGCCGGCCGGCCGCACCGAGGTGACGAGCAGCCCGAAGATGGGGACGGTCCAGATCACCGTCAGCACGATCACCAGAAGCGAGGCGACCGGGCTGCTGAACGACTTGCGGACCGCCTTGACCGCGGCCCGGCCGGTCTTCGGTCCCGCCGCCTCGACGGCTACCGTCTCGACACTCACCGGATGCTCCGTTCCCGCCGCAGTTGCATGATGTTGTAGCCCACCAGCGGCAGCACCCCGAGGAAGAGGATCACCGCGAGCGCCGATCCACGGCCATAGTCCGAGGACACAAACGTCTGGTTGTACATCTCGTTCGCGAGCACCTGAGTGCCGAAGTTGCCACCGGTCATGGTGCGGACGATGTCAAAGATCTTCAGTGTCGTGATCATCGTGGTGGTGAAGACAACCACCAGCGTGTTCCGGATCATCGGGATGGTCACCAGGTAGAACAGCTTGCCCCCGCGGGCGCCGTCGATCTGGGCCGCCTCGATGATCTCATCGGGGATCGCCTTGATCGCGGCCGAGAGCACCACCATCGCGAAGCCGGTCTGCACCCAGACCAGGGCCACCATCAGCAGGAAGGTGTTCAGCGGGCTGGACAGGATCCAGTTCGGTGGATTCTTCCAGCCCAGCCAGATCACGATCTGGCTGAGCAGGCCGATCTGCGCGTTGCCGGCGCCGCGCGACTCATACACGAACCGCCAGACGATGCTGGCGCCGACGAATGAGACCGCCTGCGGCATGAAGATCAGTGACTTGTACACGGCCTGCCGCTTGAGCCGGTCGACCAGCAACGCGACCAGCAGGCCGAACGCGGTGGTGACGACCGGCGCCACCACGATCCACAGCACCGTGTTCAGCAGCACGTGCTGGTTGTCGCCGGTGGTGAAGACCCAGGCATAGTTTCGGCCACCGACCAGATGCAGGTTATTGGCGTGCAGGACCGTGTCGTTGGCGTGCTCGAAGCTGATCACAATGGTGCGTACCGCCGGGATGACCAGACCGATCACCAGCAGTATCAGCGCTGGCGCGAGGAAGATGACGATGGCGAGCGGTCGGGAGAACCGGCCGGTCGCCCGGCCGGCGGCGAAGAAGACGATCAGCAGCACGGCGAGGAACCCGGCGACCGCGCCGAACATGTTGAGGAATTTGGTGGCCGCGTCCTGCAGGGTCGAGTCCGCGAGAACCACCGTGGCACCGGACATGGACTTCTCTCAGCCCTTTCTCGGGCATACAGCTATGAAGGAAGGGCGCCGCGGGG
>JAFMQQ010000087.1:0-6841 GCA_017354595.1 Micromonosporaceae bacterium | reverse complement strand
CGGTTTCCCGGGCCGCGGCTCCGCATCATCTGGTCAGGATGGCCACGACGCGTCGATGGCCTGCTGCGCCTGCTGGATGTTCTTCCGACCGGAGAACAGGTCGGTCATCGCGGTCCACTCCGAGCCGGAGCCCACTGCCGCCGGCATCATGTCGGAGGCGTCGAAGCGGAACGTCGCGTTCGGGTCGGTCAGGTACTTCGCCGACAGCTTGTCGATCGGGTCGGTGTACGCGGTCTGGTCGGCGCCGGAGTTGGCCGAGACCCAGCCCGTCGCTACCTTGATCCGGCTGGTCGCCCAGTCCGGAGTGGACAGATAGCTCTGCACCGCCTGCACCTCGGGCCGGTTGGAGAACGGGGTGACAAACTCGCCACCGCCCTCGACCGGGGTCTGCACCGACGGGTTGATGCCGGGCAGGTAGAACGCGAAGATCTGGCCGTTCTCCGAGATATCGGTCCCCTTCGGCCACTGCGCGCCATAGAAGGAGGCCTGCTGCAGCATCGCGCACTTGCCGGTCAGGATCGGCTTGCCGGCGTCCTGGAAGGTGGTGGTGGCGATGGACTTGACGTCGCCGAAGCCGGCGTTGACGTACTTCGTGTTCAGCATCCACTTCGACAGCTGGGTGAAGGCGTCGGTGATCTGCGGGTCGCTGAACTTGATCTTGTGCGCCACCCAGTCGTCGTAGACCTGGCCGCCGCCGGTACGCAGCACGATCTCCTCCAGCCAGTCGGTGGCCGGCCAGCCGGTGGCGGTACCCGAGCCGATGCCGCCGCACCACGGCTTCGCCTTACCCGAGGCGGCGATCTGGTCGGAGAGGGTCATCATGTCGGCCCAGGTGGTCGGGACCTTCCACCCGTTGGCGGCGAACGTCTTCGGCGAGTACCACACCAGCGACTTCATGTTCGCGCTCATCGGCGCGGCGTAGAACTGGCCGTCGACCGTGCCGTACTGCTTCCACGCCTTGTTCCAGTACTTGTCCACATCGGACACAACCTGGGCCGGCGGCTTGGCCACCTTGCCGGTGCCGACCATCTGCTGCAGCAGGCCCGGCTGCGGGATGATCGCGAGGTCGGGGGCGTTGCCACCGTTGACCCGTACCGGCAGCTGCGACTCGAAGTCGTTGGAGCCCTCGTACTTGATGGTGATGCCGGTGCAGTCGCTGAACTGCTTCCAGGACTTCTGCAGCGAATCGGACTCCGGGCTGATGATCGATGCGAACATCGTCACCGTCTTGCCCGCGTGGCCCGCATATGCCTGATACTGAGCGCAGTCACCGGTAAGCGTGGGTACCGCTCCTGCGCCGCTATTGTTATTCGACGAGTTCGAACAGCCGGCCGCCGCGGTCGCAATGGCGACGGCGGGGACCAGCGCCGCGAACAGGCGGCGGCGAATGCCTATGGTCATGGCCCTTTCCTCTGACGACGATAGATGCGCGCATCTGCGCGCCTCCGTGTAACAGGGACCGGCCAGGCCGGGCAGCCGGTTCCACCGGACCATGTAAGCGTTTGCAATGGGCCGTGTCCAGACACCATGGAGATCGTTCCGGTAACAATTACGTAACCGGACGTTAGTCATCCCGGTTCTGGCGTGCCCTCCTCGGGGCGCGCTGCCAGCTCCGTCCGGAGTTCGTGCGCGCCGTCCGGCCGGGTCGCTTCGTAGTACAGCCGGTACCCGCCACCCGGCAGTTGCAGCACGCACAGGTACCGCAGCCCACCGGGCGGGTACGGCGAACCGGTCGGGCCGGCCGGATCGGCGGCCAGTTGCCCGTACCGCCCGTCCGGCAACCGCCCGCCACGCGCGGTACCGGTCCGCTCCTCCCAGTTCTCCGCGGCCGAAGCCCGCCCGTCATAGCTGGCGAGAAGCTCGTCGCCGACCGGCAGCACCCAACTCACCCGGGTGCCGCGGGAGTCCCAGGTGCCGGGCCGGCCGGCCAGCGCGGTACCGTCCCAGGTCCAGCTCACGCCGTCCGGGCTGGTGGCGTACCGGGTCTCCATCCGGTCCGCGTGCTCCGGCGGGTCGAGCGGGTGGCAGGAGGCCCACAGGTGCCAGCGCCCGGGCCCGTCCCCGGTCCCGTTCTCGTACCACAGCACCGGATCCTTCACCGCGTGACCGGAATCCCCCGGCAGTACCGTCACCGCCGGCGCCTCGGCGAGCCCGAACGGCTCCGCCGCCTCGAGCATCTCGACCCGCCAGTGCTTGGTACCGGGCGTGGCGGCACTGACGTACAGCCGCCACCGGCCCTCCGGCGTCACCGCCAGCGCCGGCCGTTCCAGCGAGTCCGCGTCGAACCGCTCCTTGCCGACCGTGGCGACGGTCTCGAACGCCACCCCGTCCGCGGAGCGGGCGACAACGTTGATCACACCCCGCCCGGCGCCCAGCGGCCGGCGCAGCCGGTAGGCGAGGTACACGATGCCGCGGACCATGACCGCACTCGGCGCGCCCGCCCAGCAGCCGGCCCCGTCGCCGGGTGGTGCCACCAGTACCGACGATCCGGTCCAGCGCGGCAGTGGCAGCGTGCCCAGGGAGGTCGTGCCCGAGCCAGAATGCGCATGGGCGGGCAGGGTCACGGGCGCGCCTCCTCAACGATCGGGCGGTTAGTTCGGCCGGTTCAGTCCGGAACGAGGGTATTGTGCCCGACCGACAGCCAGTCGGAGTAGGACTCGCCGGTGAGGCTCTCCAGCAGCGCGATGTCCTCGGTGAAGTACGGCAGCACCGCCGCCCGCTGCTCCCGGGTCAGTCGTGGCCGGCGGCCGGTACGCCGGTGCAACATCCCCAGCAGCGGCTCCCGGAACGCCGCGCGTACCGGCTCCGGAAAGCGGTACCCGATCCCGGCGCCGTACCGCAGCACCGCCCGTACGACATCGTTGCCCAGGCTGCGGGCCGGGTACACACTGACGTTCTCCGGTGGCACCTCACGCACCACGCCGCTGGCCACGCCGAGGAACGCGCACACCTGATCGAGTGTCGCGGCCGGCTGGGTCTCCAGGTCCCGGTACCGCAGCAGCAGCACCTGATCGCGCCCGAAGAGCTGGTACAGGTGGCGCAGCTGGGCGCCGTACAGCCCCTGGCCGACGTAGTGCCAGAAGTGCGCCCAACCCGCGGCGCGCCGGGCCGGCTCGGCGCGGCAGGCGGCGACGAAGTCGGACTCCGGCTCCAGCCCGGCCGACCACAGGTGCACCCAGTTGGAGTGCGCCCGGTCGACCGGGTCGCGCAGCAGCGCGATCATCCGCACGTTGGGCAGCAGGCGCCGGATCCGCAGTTGGGCCGCCCGGTCGTACAGGTAGAAGGGGGTTGCCTCGCCGCGTAGCGCACCGGGTGGCGCGGGGTCGAACAGCGCCTCGTAGTCACACAGCCGCCATACCTGCGTCAGCCGGGTCTGGATGTCGCCGGGGCCACCGCGCCGGGTGCCCGGCGGGCCGTCGCAGAGGAAGTACTTGGGCTCCTTGACCCGCGGCAGGTACAACTGGGGGTGCCGGGTCAGGGCGGCGTACAGCGCCGTGGTGCCCGCCTTCGGTACCCCGACCACCAGGAAGTCCGGCAGCGCCATGCGGCCTCCTCCCGTTTCTGGTCGCCGGCTCCAGCCACCCCGCCGGCGGGAACCGTCTGGTCGCCGGCTCCACCACCAGCGGAACCCGGGAGTCAGGCATGCCTCCCGTGCAGACGGGTATTACCGCGCGGAGGCGCGACTACACATGTTGGGCGGTACAGATGGTTGCTGGAAACCCGAGGCGGGGGCGCTCGAAAATCGGTCTGTGGATCGGCCTGCTACTGGCCGTGGTCGTCATCGTCGTGGTGGTGGTCATCGCCATCGCGCACGGCGGCGGCGGGGGCGGTGGTGGCGGCGGCGGTGGCTACTGAGCACCGAGCAAGCTAGCCACGCAGCGAGCTAGCCACCGAGCGAGCTAGCCACCGACCGGGCCGACCGGTGGCCGGGAGGTCGCCGCGGCGTCCTCCGCGACGCGCTCTGCCGCCTCCTCCATGGCCCGCGCGGCCACCGCGGAGTGTGCCCGCAGCGGCAGCTCCGGCAGGAACAGGATGACCAACAGGCCGACCAGCATGATGGCGGCGGCGACCAGGAACACCATGCTCATCGAGTCCGAGAAGCCCACCTTGAACGGGTGGGCCAGCGGCGCCGCCAGCCGGTTGATGAACGACGTGTCGTTCAGCGCCGAGGTGGCCCCGCCGGCGGCGTGCTGGAGCGCCTGTACCTGGCCGGGGTGCGTCGCCGCGGCCTGCTGGAAGGCGGGGGTGCCCTGGGCTGCCGTGAACGCCCCCCGGATCTTGTCCGGCAGCAGGGTGAACAGGATCGACAGAAAGACGGCGGCGCCGAGGGTACCGCCCATGGACCGGAAGAAGGTGACCGCCGAGGTGGCCACCCCGATCTCCCGCGGCGAGGCGGCGTTCTGTACCGCGGTCACCACCGGCTGCATGTTGCCGCCGAGGCCGAGCCCCATCAGCACCATCACGAGCATGGTCCTCCACAGTGGAGTGTCGGCGCCGACCCGGGAGAACAGCAGCAGGGCGGCGAGCATCAGCACGCTGCCCACCACCGGGAAGGCACGGTACCGGCCGGTGCGCGCGATGAGCTGACCGGAGGTCACCGAGCCGGTCATGATGCCCAGCACCAGCGGCAGGGTCAGCAGGCCGGCCTTGGTCGGCGTGGCTCCCGCCACGATCTGCAGGTAGAGCGGGAGCACCAGCAGCCCGCCGAACATCGCCATGCCGAGGATGAAGCTGCTCGACGAGGCGATGCCGAAGGTACGGCCACGGAACAGCCGCAGCGGCAGCAGCGCCTCCTCGCCGTACCGCCACTCGGTGACAAGGAACGCGATCAGCCCGACCGCGGCGATCGCGAAGCAGGCCAGCGACCGGCCGGAGCCCCACCCCCACTCGCGGCCCTGTTCGGCGACGGTCAGCAGCGGTACCAGCGTGACGATCAGGGCGACCGCGCCCGGCCAGTCGATCCGGTGCGGCTGGCGGTGTGCCGGCAGGTGCAGTACCCGGCTCACCACGATGAACGCGGCCGCGGCGATGGGTACGTTGATGTAGAAGATCCACCGCCATCCGCTCACCCCGAGGATGCTGGCGGTACCGGCGAAGAACCCGCCCAGCACCGGCCCGAGCACGCTGGAGGTGCCGAAGACGGCGAGGAAGTAACCCTGGTACCGGGCCCGCTCGCGCGGCGGTACCAGGTCGCCGATGATGGCCAGGGCGAGCGAGAAGAGGCCACCGGCGCCGATCCCCTGGATCGCGCGGAACGCGGCCAGCTCGTACATGGAACGGGACAGCCCGCACAGCGCCGAGCCGAGGATGAAGATCCCGATCGAGAAGAGGATGTACGGCTTGCGGCCGTACATGTCGGAGAGCTTGCCGTACAGCGGGGTGGAGATGGTGGACGTAATCAGGAAGGCGGTGGTGGCCCAGGCCTGCAACGAGAAGCCGTTGAGGTCATCGGCGATGACCCGCATCGCGGTGGCGACGATCGTCTGGTCGAGGGCCGCGAGGAACATGGCCATCATCAGGCCGCCGAGGATGGTGACGATCTGCCGGTGCGAAGGCGTCTCCTGGTGAGTCACTCCCCCAACGCTACCGGCTCGTCCTCGGCGGCACGGCGCCGCGGCCGGTTAGAACGCCGCAACCGACGCGGTCGCACGCTCCCGGCGGACATGGGCGCGTAGCACCGGAAGCAGCCGTGCCGGGCTGCGCTCGGCCGCGTCCGGCGCTCGGCCAGCACGAGCGAGCGCGGTGGCCCGCTCACCACCTGGGCGGCACCGCGAGAGGCAGAGATCACACCGATGGTTAACGGAGGCTAGGTTCGCCAGACCCCCGGCGCTTGTGCAGTGTGGACGATCCGTAGCACCTCGATCCGCTCGGTGCTGGGCAGGTAGAAGACGGCGTACGGGAACCGCCGCAGAATGGCACGCCGTACCGGCTCGTACCCGCTGACGAGGCGAGCACTGAAGGGAAAGGCGACCAGGCGGGCGAAGACATGATCGAGATCCTCAGCCAGGTCCTCATCCAGTCCAGGCCTCGCATCGGCGTAGTACTTGCGGACCGCGGCCAGATCTGTCACCGCGCCTGGATGGAGAACCAGGTTCACCGTTGCGGCCAGACCTCGTCGCGCACACTCTCCCACGGCCGCACGGCATCAGGCTCCCGCCGTCGGTCGGCAAGTGCCTCGTCCAGCATCCGGCGCTCCTCCTCGGTCGGTCGGTACACGGGCTCACCGAAATGGGTCCGCAGCGCCTCCTGGATGACCTCCGACCGGGTCCGATGTTCGATCTTGCGAGCTCGTTCGACGATCGCGTAGAGCTCCTCGGGCAACGTGATCGCGACCTTCATGACCGCCATGCTCCACCTCCGGTATGACGGCATCCTACCGGAGATCTCTGCACCATCGCGCGGGAACGGTGCAGTGGCCTAGTTTGTCGGTGGGTTGCTGGTTGGTCGGCGGCGGGTCGGCGCCGTGGCCAGCGTTGCCGTCTTCCGTGTCCACAATGGACAGATTGTTCCTACCGCGACTACATCAACCCGCTGCCCTTGATGGAGGCGCGGGACAGTATCACCGCCATCGCACACTAACCGGGTACCGCGCCGAGCACCGAGGTGAGCTGTTCCCGGCTGGTCACACCGAGCTTGGTGAAGACCCGGGCCAGGGTGTTGTTGACGGTGTGCACGGAGATGCCGAGCCGGCCGGCGATCTGGCGGCTGGACAGGGTGGTGGCCAGCAGCGCCACCTCCCGCTCGCGCCGGGTCAGCACCGCGCCGACCGCGTCCAGCAACGGGGTACGGGCACCCTGGCACTGCGCGCCCAGCAGGCCGGCGCGCTCCAGCGATGCCCGGG
>JAFMQQ010000501.1 GCA_017354595.1 Micromonosporaceae bacterium | reverse complement strand
CGGGTTGGCGGTGCTCGGCGCGCTCGGGGTCGGCTACCTGTGGACGCACGCCAGCGGTACCGCCGGCTGGATGTACCACGGCGGCTTCGCGATCGGCGCGCTCGCGGTCGCCGCGGTGCTCGCGCACGCCACGGTCAGCCCGGGGTCGTGGACCGCACGGCTGCTCGCCGTACCGCCGCTGGTCTGGCTGGGCCGGATCTCGTACGGGGTGTACCTGTGGCACTGGCCGCTGTACCAGTTCGTTGATGCGGAGCACACCGGCCTGGCCGGCCCCGGGCTGCTGCTCGCCCGGATCGGCCTGACCCTCGCCGTGGCCACCGTCTCCTACCTCGCACTGGAGCGCCCGGTGCTGCGCCGCCGTTGGCCGCGACCGGCCACCGGGCGGCCGGCGCCGCACCGCGCGCCCCGGGAGGGCACGTCCAGATCAGCAAGCGCACCCCGGGAGAGCACGCCAAGTCCAGGCAACAGACGGCTGAAGCCGGCGATGGCGACGGTGGCGGCGCTCGGCCTCACGCTGGCGACGATCACCCTGGCGACCGCCCCCTCGCTGACCGGATCCGGGAGTACCGCCGCCGTGGCGCCGGTCATCCCCCCACCGCTGCCGGCCGGCTCGGTCCACCCCAGCCAGCAGCAGCCGCCGATGCGGCGGCCCGGGCGCCGGCCGGGTACCCAGCCCCGGGTCACCATCCTCGGCGACTCGGTCGCCTGGACGCTCGGTGCGTACCTGCCGCCCCACCCCGGCATCCAGGTGGACAACAAGGCCACCCAGGGCTGCGGGATCGCGCTGCTGCCGGAGATCCTGGAGCTGGGCCAGCCGGCCACCAACTACCCGTACTGCGACACCTGGCCGTCGAAGTACGGCGCCGCGGTCCATGCCGACGACCCGGACGTGGTGGTACTGCTCTACGACCGCTGGGAGCTGATGGACCGCAAGCTGGACGGGGTGTACCAGCATGTGGGCCAGGCGCCCTTCGATGCGTACCTCTCCGGCCAGCTGGACCGGGCGGTACGCATCGCGGCCGGCCGGGGTGCGCTGGTGGTGCTGCTCACCGCGCCGTACACGCACCGCGCCGAGGCGCCCTCGGGCGGACTGTACCCGGAGGACCAACCGTCCCGTGTGGACGCATGGAATGCCTTGGTACGCAAGGTGGCTGCGGCGCACCCGGGCAACGCGATGGTGCTGGACCTGAACCGGCTGGTCTGCCCGGGCGGCCAGTTCGCCTGGCGGGTGGACGGGATGCGGGTACGCAGCGACGGACTGCACTTCACCCCGGTCGGCGTACAGCGCCTCATCGCGCCCTGGCTGCTGCCGCGGCTGGCCACCATCGCCGCCAGCGGCCAACCGTAGCCAACCCGTCCTATCCGAGGCCGTCCACGGTAGAGCGCCTGCCGCGACAGTCGCGGGCGGGCCGGCCCAGCGATCGCCCCCGGAACCGTGCGGAGGACGGCTACGCTATCCGGCGTGCCCCGCCGCAGCACCCCCGTCGGCAACCGGCTCGCCTGGCTCGACGCCCTGCGCGCCGTCGCCGCGCTGCTCGTGTTGGCCGACCATGTCAGCTGGCACTTGTTGTCCGAGTGGCGCGTCCAGGTCTACCAATGGTTCATTCCCGGGTACGCGGGAGTGTTGCTCTTCTTTCTGGTCAGCGGGTACATCATCCCGGCGTCCCTGGAGCGGCGGGGCAGCCTGCGCGACTTCTGGATCGGCCGCGGCTTCCGGCTCTACCCGCTGTTCCTGGTCGCCGTCGGTGCCACGGTCGCGCTGTACCTGGCCGGGTGGCACGAGTATGCACCGTTCATCACCGACCACAAGGCGGCGACCGTCCTCGCCCAGGGCAGCATGCTCACCGCCCTACTCGGCATACCGGACCCGCTCGCGGTCACTTGGACGCTCTCCTTCGAGATGGCCTTCTATCTCTTGGTCTCCGGGGTGTATGCGGTGCGCCGGCAGAGGGCTAGTCCACTGATCGCGCTGGGCTTGGCCGGCGTGGCTCTAGCGATCGGCCTGCTGCCGAAGCTGTGGCTCGTCGGTGTGGCGCCGCATGCGGAACCGGGCGTGGCCGGGTTGGCGGCGGTGGTGTTCGCCGCGGCGATTGGCGCGATGCTGACCGGCCGCCGGCCGCTCGTGCTTACCGGTGCACTGGTTGGCGCGGCGCTCGCCGCTCTGCTGCTGGTATCCAATCAGGCCCCAGCGCACCTGGACGACGGGTTGGTCCTGCCTGCGGTGATGTTCACCGGCACTACCATCTACCGGGCGGAGAAGGGCGAGATCCACTGGATGTGGGCGGTCGTCACCCCACTGGCCGTGGCTGTTGCCCTGGTCGTCCAGCGGCTGCGCCTGATGGCCGGGACACCCTCGTTCGCCGAGGCGGTACACGAAGACATTGTTACCGCCGCGACGGTAGCCGCGATCTTCGCCGCCGGCTTCTTCCTGCGGCACCACCGCATTCCCCGTGTGCTGGCCTGGCTCGGCATGATCAGCTACTCGATCTACCTTCTGCACACGCCGGTGCTGGAGCTGCTATGGCCGGTGCTAGGCGGGCAGGACCAGCCAAGCACCGCGCCCGGCGCGGTACGGGCAGTCCTGTTCCTGGCGACGTTCGCCCTAGTGATCGCGGTCAGCGCGGTCAGCTACCGGTTCGTGGAGGCGCCCGGGCAGCGGGCCGGACGGCTGGTGGTCGGCTGGCTGGACCGGCGCGCCAGCGCGCGCCCGGTGCCTCAGCGGCGCGCGGCCGTGGAGAACAGGTGGCCGGTCTCGTTGACCGCCCGTACCGCCACCCCGGAGTCCGCCCAGAAGTCCACAATCGACAGTCCGGCCGGTTCGAGGTAGAGCCGGTACAGCAACTCGTCGCCAGCGGCGAGCGCATCGCCCAGGATCAGCTTGATCGGTGTCACGTGCGAGACGAGCACCGTGGTCCGGCCGGGGTACGCCTCGCGGACCCGGGCCGCCGCCACGCGTACCCGCAGCTGCACCGAGCGGAACGACTCGCCGCCCGGCGGTGCCACCACCGGCGAGGCGAGCCACTTCTCCAGTTCGACCGGCCAGCGCTCGCGTACCTCGGCGAAGGTATGCCCCTCCCAGGCACCGAAGTCGCACTCGATCAGGTCGGTGTCGACCACCACCGGCACACCGCCCAGCGCCTCGGCGATCGGCTGCGCGGTGCCGGTACAGCGGGAAAGCGGTGAGCTGACCACGGCCGCGACATCGGGCATCCGCGCGGCCACCGCGCGGGCCGCGGCGAGCGCCTGCGACCGGCCGCGCTCGGAGAGCGGAGGATCGCCGCGGCCGGAGTACCGGCGCTGCGCGGTCAGCTCGGTCTCCCCGTGGCGTACCAGGATCAGCCGGGTCGCCTCGGTCGCCGGCGGCTCCCACGACCGCGCCGGCCGCGGCGCACCCCGCGGCTGCGACCCGCCCGCCG
>JAFMQQ010000500.1 GCA_017354595.1 Micromonosporaceae bacterium | reverse complement strand
CGTGCTACCGGTACCGGCGACCACGCTATGCCCGCTAGTTGAAGACGCTAACTCCACCCGGCCCTACGAGCAGACCCACGATGATGAGCACGATCCCCCACAGGACCTGGCGCCGCAGCAGCGCGAAGACACCAGAGATCACCAGCACCACCGCGATAATCCATAGCAAGAAATCCATCGCTTCTGGTACCCCCAATCACTGCCGGCAAACTCGGCTCACAGGTCGGCCATCAGCTGGTCGCGCAGCGTCGCCAGGGACCGGGTCAACAGCCGGGAGACGTGCATCTGGGAGATGCCGATGCGCTCGGCGATCTGCGTCTGGGTCATGTTGCCGAAGAACCGCAGCAGCACGATCTTCTGCTCCCGCGGGCTGAGCATCTCCAGTGCCGGTCCGAGTGCGGCCCGGAACTCGGCGAGCTCCAGCTCGGTGTCGGTGACACCGACCAGGTTGCCCAGCTCGGTACCGTCCTCGTCGGTACCGACCAGGGTCTGCAACGAGACCGCGCTGTAGGCCCGGGCACTCTCCAGCCCTTCCAGCACCTCCTCCTCGCTGCGCTGCAGGTAGTCGGCGATGTCCGGTACGGTCGGCGACCGCCCCAGTTGCTGGGCGAGGCTGCTGGTCGCCTCGCTGATGTCCAGCTTGAGTTCCTGCAGCCGGCGTGGCACCCGTACATCCCAGGTGCGGTCGCGGAAGTGCCGCTTGATCTCGCCGACGATGGTCGGCACCGCGTACGCGGTGAAGTCGGTGCCGTACCCCGGATCGAACCGGTCGATCGCCTTGATCAACCCGATGGTGGCGATCTGCGCGAGATCGTCCACGGGCTCGCCCCGCCCCTGGAACCGTTGGGCGAGGTGGCGTGCCAGTGGCAACCAGGCTTCGATCGCCGACTCGCGCGCCTGCGCCCGTTCCGGGTCCCGTTCGGGCAACCCGGCGAGGTTCACCACCAGGCCGGCCGCGCCCTCGTCCACATTGGATGACGACGCCAGCGACGGACGGCCGGAGTCCACAGTGGACTCGACCGGCCGGCGCCCGGCCCTGCGGGTAGCCGGACGCGGCTCCTGATCGGTGCGCGCCTTCCCGGGGCGCGCCAGCGGTAGCCGCGCGTTCGGCCGGGCCGGCGCGAGGGGTGGCTTGGCGCTCTTGCGCGCGACCGGCTTCGGGGACTTGAAGGATTCGGGCTTCGCCACCGTGGGCTGGCCCACGCCCGGCTGCCGCCGGGGCACGGCGCGGCCGCCCGGACCGCGCTCGTTGGACATGGCACGGCCAGAGCGGTCGTGCAAGGCAATGTTTGTTGTCGCGGTCATGGTGTCTTCCTCCCACACCCTGCCGCGTGGATCCCGCCTTGTGCAGGCGGCCACGACACACGTGTCGCGTCTCGGCACCCGCTTCTTGAGCGCCGTGTCGGCCCGTTCGGGCCGGCTCGCCAACGGTTACGCCGGCTCGCCACTGGGACTTCTATCGGTGCCGTCCCGCTGGGCGTTACATCCGCCGGTTACCGCGGTCTTCGCTGACCATATCAGCACCGGTGTCGGGGTGACATCGGCCGGCGCGGGGTACGGCACGTGAGCCCGGTTACCGGGCCGCCTACCGAGTCGCGCTGATCGCGTCGAGTTCGGCGACCGCTTCGCTGGGTAGCTCGAGCGCGGCTGCGGCGACGTTCTCGCGGAGGTGCGACACCGCGGACGTACCCGGGATGAGCAGGATGTTGGGCGAGCGCTGCAGCAGCCAGGCCAGCGCGACCGCGAGGCTGGTCAGGCCCAGCCGCCGGGCGACCGCGTCCAGCTCCGCCGACTGCAGCGATGAGAAGCCACCGAGCGGGAAGTACGGCACGTATGCGATCCCCTGACCCGCGGTGAAGTCGACGAGCTCGTCGTCGGCCCGGTTGGCAACGTTGTAGAAGTTCTGTACGCAGACCACCGGCGCGATCGACTGCGCCTCGGCGAGCTGGTCGGCATTGACCGTACTGAGGCCCAGGTGCCGGATCAGCCCCTGCTCGCGCAGTTGTGCCAGCGCCTCGAACTGCTCCGCGATCGAGCCCGGCTCGGCTTCGCGGAAGCCACCCACCCGCAGGTTCACCACATCCAGCGCGTCGAGCCCCAGGCGCCGCAGGTTGTCGTGCACCGCGGCGCGCAGGTCGGCCGGCGTCCGCGCCGGTGGCCAGCCGCCCTTCTCGTCCCGCCGGGCGCCGACCTTGGTGACGATGTGCAGGTCGTCCGGGTACGGGTGCAGCGCCTCCCGGATGAGCTCGTTCGTCACGTATGGACCGTAGTAGTCCGAAGTATCGATATGCGTAATTCCCAGCTCGACCACCGCGCGCAGCACCGCGAGCGCGGCGTCACGGTCGGCGGGCGGCCCGAAGACGCCCGGGCCGGCCAGTTGCATGGCGCCGTACCCGAGGCGGGACAGGTCGAGGTCGGCGAGGCGGTAACTGCCACCGGGTGGCTGCGCGAGGGTCATGGCTGCCAATTATCTACCGGCCTGTGGGCCGGTAGCGCGCTACCCGCGCGCAACTTCCCACCGCTGGCGCGCTACCCGCGCGCGACCTCCAGTACCAGCTCGCGAGCCTGGGCGTACACCTCCCGCACCGCGGGTACCGGGTCCGCCTCGTACCGCTGCTCCCCGGCGATTGTCCACTGTGGAGGCTCGTCGGCACCGGAGGCGACCCAGGCCGCCTGGCGCGCCGCACCGTCGGCGACGTACTCCCCGGGCGGCGGTACCACCACCGGCACGCCGAAGACCGTCGGCGCGATCTGGCGTACCGCGGCGGACCGGGCACCACCGCCGACCAGGATCACCCGGCGCGGCGGTACGCCACTGGCCAGCAGGGCGTCCAGCCCGTCGGCGAGCGCGCAGAGCATCCCCTCCACGGCTGCCCGGGCCAGGTTCGCCGGGGTCGCCGTGGCCAGCGTCAGGCCGTGCAGCGAACCTGTCGCATGTGGACGGTTGGGGGTACGCTCGCCCTCCAGGTACGGCACCAGGGCCACCCCACCAGCACCGGCCGGGGCGGACAGCGCCAGCTCGGAGAGCGCGTCCAGGGAGACGCCCAGCATCGCCGCCGCGGCATCCAGTACCCGGGCCGCGTTCAGCGTGCAGACCAGTGGCAGGAAGCCACCCGCCGCGTCGCAGAAGCCGGCCACGATGCCGGTCGGGTCGGCCGATGGCGTACCGGCGCGGGTGAAGACGGTGCCGGAGGTGCCGATGGAGACAACCACGTCGCCCGGGCCGGCCATCACACCGAGACAGGCCGCGGCGTTGTCGCCGGTACCCGGGCCGAGCACGGTCCCCCCGGCCGCACCCGCCGTCGCTGCCGACCCGGCGGGCTGGGCCGGCCCGAGCACCAACGGTGTGGCCACCTCCCGCCCGCGCAACGCGGCGCGCAGCAGGTCCGGCCGGTACTGGCCGGTCGCCGGCGACC
>JAFMQQ010000499.1 GCA_017354595.1 Micromonosporaceae bacterium | reverse complement strand
TCCCGCCGCCGTGGTTGACGGCGCTCTGTCCGCCCTCAACGCCGACGCCGATCTGCAACTGCATCTGGTGGGCCCGCGCGAGGTCGCCGACCAGGTGCGGTCGGCCTGTGCCGACCCGTCCCGGGTCCAGGTCGTACCGGCCGACTCCGCGGTGGGCATGGCCGAGTCGGCCAGCCGGGCGCGGCGCCGCGGCACATCGGTACACGCCGGCATCGCCGTGGTCGCGGCCGGCGAGGCCGAGGCGCTGGTCTCCGCGGGGTTGTCCGGCGCGACCGTCACCGCCGCGGTGCTCGGGCTGGGCCGGATCACCGGGGTACGCCGCCCGGCGCTCGCCGTGCTGCTGCCGGCCCGGGACGGCCCGGTGGTACTGCTGGATGTGGGTGCCGGCGTGGAGGCCTCGGCGACCCTGCTGGTGCAGCATGCCGCGCTCGGTGCCGGGTACGCGCGCCGGGCGCTGCACCTGTCCCGCCCGCGGGTCGGCCTGCTCTCGGTCGGCACCGAGCCGGGCAAGGGCGACCGGGTGCGCCGGGCGGCCGACGCGGCGCTACGCGCCTCACCGCTCGCCTATGTCGGCAACGTGGAGGGGTACCACGTGCCGCTGGGTGGCCTCGCCGACGTGGTGGTCACCGATGGCTTCACCGGCAACGTACTGCTCAAGGGCATGGAGGGCGCGGTCGCGCTGGCCGGTGCCTCGGTTCCGCCACCGGCGGCGCCGCGGGCGGCGGTACTGCTCGGGGTGCGCGGCACCGTCGTGGTCTGCCACGGCGCGGCGACCGGCCCGGACATCGCCTCCGGAATCCAGCTCGCGGCCGGCCTGCGCCGCGATTCGTCGCACCCGAGCCTGGCGGCGACCAGATGACCCGCCGCCCGGCACCGCGCCTGCTGGCCGAGGCGTTCGGTGTGGCGATCATGCCCGACCTGCTGGAGCGGGCGCTGACCCACCGGTCGTACGCGTACGAGAACGGCGGCCTACCCACCAACGAGCGGCTGGAGTTCCTCGGCGACTCGGTACTCGGCGTGGTGATCACTACGGCGCTGTACCACAACCACCCGGACCTGCCCGAGGGGCAACTGGCCAAGCTGCGGGCCAGCGTGGTCAACATGCGCGCGCTGGCCGACGTGGCCCGCTCGCTCGGCCCGTACGGCCTGGGCCCGTACCTGCTGCTGGGCCGGGGCGAGGAGACCACCGGCGGCCGGGACAAGGCGAGCATCCTGGCCGACACGCTGGAGGCGCTGCTCGGCGCGATCTACCTGGAGCACGGGCTGGACGTGGCGGCACAGGTCATCCACAAGCTCTTCGATCCGCTGATGGCCGAGGCCGCCGGGCGGGGCGCGGCGCTGGACTGGAAGACCAGCCTGCAGGAGCTGACCGCCTCACTCGGCCTGGGCGTGCCGGAGTACAAAGTGGACGAAGCCGGTCCGGACCACGCGAAGGTCTTCACCGCCTGGGCGGTCGTCGCCGGCCGGCGGTACGGCGGCGTGGACGGGCGCAGCAAGAAGGAGGCGGAGCAGCGCGCCGCCGCGGCCGCCTGGCGGGAACTCTCCGCCCCGCCCGACCCGATCGCCCCGGCGGCCACCTGATGGAGACGGAGTCGCCGCCCTCACCTGTCGAGCCGGCGCCCGCTGCGGCCCCCGTACCACCCGTACGCCGGCTCGTCGCGAAGGCGTGGCGGGCACTGGTGGCACGGCGGGTGGCGCTGCTGGACGCGGTGGCGGTACTCGCGATCTTCCTCGGTACCCGGGCGGTGCAACTGCTCATCGTGGCCTGGATGGCCGGGCCCGACCCGGTCTCGGTCAAGGACCGGCTGCTGAAGTGGGACGGTGGCTGGTTCGTCAACGTCGCCACCCAGGGGTACGCGCACGGGTACACCTACGACCCGTCCGGGCAGATGAACGGCAACGGGCTCGCCTTCTTCCCGGGGTACCCGATGCTGATCCGCGGCATCTCCGCCCTCGGCCTGGAGGCGCGCAGCGCGGCCCTGTGGGCGGCCTGGATCGCGGCCGGCGCCGCCTGCCTGCTGCTGCACCGGTTCGGCATCGCGTTGCGGGACCGCCGGCTCGGCTTCGTGCTGGTCACCCTCTACTGTGGACAGCCGATGTCGGTCGTGCTCGGCATGGGGTACAGCGAGGGTATGTTCACCGCGCTGGTGGTGGGTGCGCTGCTGGCCGCGTACCGGCGGCACTGGCTGATCGCCGGTGTGGTGGGGCTGGCCGCGGCGCTGACCCGGCCCACCGGCCTGGCGGTCGCCATCGCGCTTGCCGTCGCCGCCGGGATGGCGGTACGCGAGCGGGCCGCCGCGCGGCTGGACGCCTGCGCCGCCGCCTTCATGGCGCTGCTGGGCGTCCCGGCGTACATCCTCTGGGTGGGCGCCCGGGTGGGGCACCTGGACGCGTGGTTCAGGATCCAGACCGCGGGCTGGGGTACCACCACCGACTGGGGACGCTCCACCTGGGAGTTCCTCGACACCGCGGTGAAGCGCGGCGACAGCTGGGTGCAGATGAGCGTGGCGCTGATCCTCATCGCGGCCGTGGTCTCGGCGGCGTTCTCGCTGCGCGCCCCGGCCCGCGCGGATGCGCCGCCGGCACGAGGATGGCTGAGGTGGCTGCGGGGATGGACCTGGCCGCCGCTGGTGGTCTACGGCGTGCTCGCGCTGGGCGCGGTGCTCGGCCAGGCGGGCTACTACCACTCCAAGCCACGGCTGCTGGTACCGGTGCTGCTCACCCTGATCGGGCCCGGCTTCGCGCTGGCCCGGGCCCGGACCGGTACCGCGGTGGCGGTGCTGGCCGGGTACAGCCTCTTCGGGCTCTGGTACGGCGCCTACATGATCACCATCTGGCCGTACACAATCTGAGCATGCCCGAGCTGCCTGAGGTTGAGACGGTCCGCCAGGGCCTGGCGAAGTGGGTCACCAGCCGGCGCATCTCCACAGTGGACGTTTACCACCCGCGTGCCGTCCGCCGCCACGCCGCCGGCGCCGAGGACTTCGCGTCCGTCCTGGTTGGACAGACCATTGTGGACGTTTGCCGGCGGGGCAAGTACATCTGGCTGCCGCTGGACTCCGGCGATGCCCTGATCGGCCACCTCGGTATGTCCGGCCAGATGCTGCTGCTGCCCGGTGGCGCGCCGGATGGTCCACACCTGCGGGTGCGGGTACGGTTCGCCGACGGCGACCCGGAGCTGCGCTTCGTCGACCAGCGAACCTTCGGCGGGCTGGCGCTCTCTCCGGGTGGGGCGAGCCTGCCGGCCGAGATCGCGCACATCGCCCGGGACCCGCTCGATCCGCTCTTCGACGACGAGGCCTTCGTCGCCGCGCTGCGCCGGCGCCGTACCGAGGTGAAGCGGGCGTTGCTGGACCAGAGCCTGATCTCCGGGGTGGGAAACATCTACGCGGACGAGGCGCTGTGGCGGGCCGGGTTGCAC
>JAFMQQ010000086.1:4514-8944 GCA_017354595.1 Micromonosporaceae bacterium | reverse complement strand
CCGCCGATCGCGAAGCACCTCCCACGCCTGCGCATGCCGCAGCACGATCGGTCCGAGTGGAGTCTGGGCGTACCAGCTCTTCTCCCGCGCGTCGGCCATCTCCGCCGACTCGGGATCGAATCGAGGGTCGAGAATATTTAGAAATGGAGTACTCTCAGTATCCGTCTGCATGCGGATCTCCTGGCTGTCTGGTGTCTGGTGTCCGGTGGCGCGGCGGTCGACGCCGGCGTGAAAGTGTCACAGCTACGCCAGCGGGAGATGGCTCGGATGTTGGAGGTTTGTGCCGTGGTGCATGCGCGCCGGGTGGCGCCCGGGTCCGGCGGGCACGCTGGTGCGCGCCGGCTCGCCTTGAGGCTCCACGCGACCGTTCTGCCTCGGAGCCAGGCGTCCACCGCCGTACCGGTGGCCGTAGCCGCGTCTGTAGCGAATCCAGTCACCACGGCCTGACTGGAGACACTCCGCGGGCGGCGCACACCCGGGTACGTCGGGATACTGCCTGGCATTCCTCAGGCGACGACCATCGATCCTCCTAGGGCATGTCCCCCCGGGTCGACCGACAGCATAGACATCGAGACGGGTACCAGCTTCGGTCGAGGGTTAAAAGATGGTGACGTCTTGCCGTTGTCGCGACCGGAGCGTACCGGCCCGGCCAGCCGATGTCGAGATTCGCCTCGCTCCGCCGATCACTGCTCTCAGGTCGCAAGATGTATCGATCGATGGCACTATGTTGTATTGTGTCGTGAACGATGGCTTCCGTGAATCCAGCCGAAGCCGACCAGGCGTCTCCCCAGGCAGAACATCGTCGACGACGACTCCTGGCTGTGCGTCACCGAAAGCACGCTGCCGGTGTACTGGCCCGACTTCGATACGGCCTGGTGGCGGAGGTACCTGCCGTCCCGGTGAACGAGGACGTGTACGCGTACGTGAATATAGACGGGTCCCGGAACCGACTGTATCCTCTGCTCGTCGACAGGCGGCTCCCGCACAACGGGGCCGTTGTCGGGTGTCGCGCAACTGTCCGATCCAAGATCCGCTTCGTGCCGTGAACGGTGGCCACATGTTACGGACCCGCCTCGCCCTTGTTCCCGCACCGCATAGCCGGGCCCCCCGGCGTCTGTGGCCCGACAGCCGGGCCGGCGGAGTGGATCGGTCGGCCGCTGCCGGTGATGCCGGCACCGCGGCCAGGATCGGCGCCGCGACTGTGGACTGTGGACGATGAGCGGGATCCGGGTCGCGGTAGTAGTAGATTTCCCGGGAGCGGGCCGCCTCAACCCGATGCTTGCCATCACCGCCGCGCTCGCCGACCGTACCGACGTGGCCGAGGTCGGTAGCTTCGGGCCGCCTGGGCTGTCCGACTCATTCACGCGGGCGGGCGCCCGGCACGAGACGGTGGAAGCACCACCGGGCAAGGCGGTGGCGAACCCGGGCGTGCCCCACTTCGCCCACCGGGCGTTCCTTCTGCCGCGGGCCGACGTGCAGGACTATGTGGAGCGGATCCGCGAGTTCGCGCCGGATGTGGTGCTCGCCGACGGCTTCTCACTACGGGGGCTGGTCGCGGCCCGGCACCTCAAGGTGCCGCACGTCTGTATGCTCGTTGGCCTCGGCTACTACGCGATCGGCGATGACCTGCTCAACGAGCACGGCCTGCCGCACCCGGCGCTCAGCGAGGCGAACGACTACTACCGCGACACGTTCGGGGTGGACGTGCTGGGCGAAGGAATGCTTCCGGTGCTGTTCCCGTCCGCCGAGTTGGCGATCGCGACCGGCCTGGATTCGCTGCCCGTCCCGAAGGACACCATAACTACGCCCGGTCTGGCAGAGCTGCTCGATCAGTACGCCCGGGTCTGCGTCTTCGTCGGGCCGTGCCTGAGCGAGGTCCGGTTCACGCCGCCGGAGTACCGGTCGCCGGGCGGTACCGGCGCGGGCGAGACCGCCGGCCCGCACGACCGGCGCGCCCCGTTCCCGTTCCACATCCTCGACGACGCCGTCGCGGACGGGCGCCGCATCGTGCTGTTCGCTCCGGGCACCGTGCTGACGAACTTCAGGCTGCACGCTCCCTTCGGTGGCGCGCCGACCGGGCGCGAGTTTCTCGCGGCCAGGCTGAACGAGCTGGTGCAGGCGTTCGGCGGGGATCGGCAGGTTCTGGTCGTCGCCTCCATCGGGAAACTCGCCGCCGGTGACGAGCCGGACTGGCCGGACAACTTCGTCGTCCGCGACTTCGTACCGCAACTCGTGCTGCTGAATCGATACGCGGACGCATTCATCTCGCATATGGGCTGGAACTCGATGGTGGAAAGCCTGTTGGCTGGCGTACCAATGGTCGCGCTGCCGGGCCTCGGCGATCAGTTCCTGGATGCCCGGGCGGCGATAGCCGAAAACGTGGCGGTCGTACGCTGGCCACTGGAGAATGTCCACGCCGGCTGCGATAGCCAGCGGCTCAAGGCGGCCGTACTCGACGTATTGGACGATCCGTCGCACCGGGCGGCGTGCAAGGCGTTCGGGTCCCGGCTGGTCGATGCCGGCGGCGCGGAAAGAGCGGCGCAGTTGGTGGTGGAGCGCGCCCGCACCACCTGAGAACCGGTACCGGTGAAATCACCGTCCATTGTGGAGGCTGATCACGGCGCCGCGCGGATGACAGGTCCACCTCTAGTACGCAGAGTGCGTAGCTGGCCACGCGGTGGAGTCTGTGCGGCGTAGTTATGTTGCGCAGGCAAGTTCTTTCCACTCCGGACGGTACCGGTATCGGCGCAGCGGTGACTCAGCGATCGACGCCCCTTGCTAGATGTGCCCGCGGATGACTAGCCTGATCGCTGATCATTGTCCAGACACTTTCGGCATATCGGCACTCCCGCGGGACGGAGGGTGCCGGGACGACCCCGACCGGGCGCCCGGCACTAACCGTGTGCTGTACCGCAGCCGACGAAGGAGAACTGTTGACAGCGACGCGACCGCGGCACGCACGTCGGGACCGGCAAGCCCCGTGGTGTGGTCGCGGTGGGAGGAGAGGGAAGGAGCGTGGTGGTCTCCTGCGTGGGCCGCACCGGCCCCGCGGACACACGAAAACGTCCAACGGTATGATGCCGCGATGCGTTCCAAGCTGCGAACCAACGGCAACGAACCCGACCCGGCGCCGGCGGGTGTGGGCGGGGATACTCCCACCCGGGCGCCGGGCACCGGCAGATGCGCGAGACGTTCGTCGCCGCGGTGATGCCGGCTGAAGAAGCAGAGCTGATGACCGCGCTCACCCGTGACCCCCCCTCTGGTGCTGTGCGGCGTACCGCTGTCCATTGCGGGCCAGCGCCGGGCGGCTGATCCAACCTCTGTCCCCTCATTTCCTCCTGGAAGGCGGAACCCCTCATGCGAATCGGGCGTGCCCTCGGCGCCGGCGCTGCGATCGTGGCGCTGGCGCTGGGCAGCGGCTGCACCGCTAACAACAGCAGTACCAACAACACGGGCAACAACACCTCGACCCCGGAGAAGATCACATTCGTCACGGGGCTCAGTACGCTGGGCCGCGAAGGTTACATATACGACGCGATTGACAAGGGGTATTTCCGGGACGCCGGATTCGACGTGACCGTCCAGGCCGGCTTTGGTACCGAACCGAACCTTACGATCCTGCAGAGCGGTAAGGCGCAGTTCGTCACCACGGACATCACCGCCGGAATCGTCGACTACGCGACCGGGAAGTTCAAGGACTTCACCATCGTCGCCTCGCTGCAACAGCGCATGTTGAGCGCCACCTTCGTGCTCGCCAACAGTGGCATCACCACTCCGCAGCAGCTTGCCGGAAAGAAGATCGCCTACATCCAGGGCGGGACGAACAAGACCCTGTTCGACGCGTACGCGGGGCTCGCGCACCTCGACGCGAAGGGCATTACCTGGGTACCGACCAGCGTCCAGGCGATGCCGGCCGCGCTGGCCACCAAGAAGGTGGACGCCATCAGCGCGTTCGTCTGGGACGAGCCCGGGTTCGGGCAGCAGATCAAGCCGGGGAACCAGGGCGGCGTCTTCACCGTGTTCCCCTACAGTGACTTCCTCTCCGACCTTTACGGCAACGGCATCGCGGTCACCAAGGAGTACGCCGCCCAGAAGCCCGACCGGGTGCGCGCCTTCAACAAGGCCATCCTGAAGGGCCTTCAGGACGCCCTGACCAACCCGCAGCAGGTCGCGCAGGCGTACGCCAATCACGTCAAGGTGGAGCCGGAGATCGCCGCCCTCGCCGAGCTCGGTGTGGAGAAGGGGTACGCGCAGATCGGCAGCGCGCCGCTCGGCTCGCTGGACCAGACCCGGATCGCGCACAGCATCGCCCTGCTGCAGAGCACCGGGATGATTCCGAGCGCGATCTCGCCCAGCGACGTCTGCACGTTCAACCTGTACCAGTAATTCAACCTGTACCAGTAAGTAGCGGGCCCCGCGCGGTCGGTATC
>JAFMQQ010000086.1:0-4504 GCA_017354595.1 Micromonosporaceae bacterium | reverse complement strand
CCGCGCGGGGCAACCTGAGGAGCGACACTGACAGCGCAAGCAGCGCAGCCGCCACGCCGGAACGGTGGCCGTACGACGATCGGGATGCGCCTGATCCTGCCCATCGTCGGTGCGGCGGCCACGGTTCTGGCGTGGTGGCTCGCTGTGCGCGTCTTCAATGTCCAGCCGTACGTCATGCCCTCGCCGCAGGCGGTCGCGTCGGCCCTGGCCGATCAGCGCGGCTACCTGGCCGACGCCGGCCTGACCACACTGGAGGAGACGCTCGCCGGGTTCGCGCTGACCGTGCTGGGTGGAGTCCTGCTCGGTGGCGTGTTGTCCATGTCCCGGTGGGTGGAGCAGGCGCTGTCCCCGGTCCTGGTGGCGCTCAACTCCGTACCCAAGCTGGCTCTCTCGCCGATGCTGCTGGTGTGGTTCGGCATCGGCGCCTCGCCGAAGATCGTCATGGTGGTGCTGGTCTGCTTCTTCCCGGTGGTGCTGTCCACCATCACCGGGCTCACCTCCACCCCCGCCGAGCTGGTCGAGATGGCCGAATCACTCTGCGGGTCCTGGTGGCAGACCTTCGTCAAGATCCGGCTGAAGGCGGCCCTCCCGCAGATGTTTCTCGGGTTCAAGACCGCCATGCCGCTGGCGGTGATCGGGGCCACCATCGCCGAAATCTTCGCCGCCAACAACGGCCTCGGGTTCATCATCCAATCCCCCACCCCGGACAAGGGGACGGTGTTCGCCGCCATCGTGGTGCTCTCCGTGATGAGCATCGTCCTGTACTACCTCGTGGTGCTCCTGGAACGGCTCATGCTGCCCTGGGTCAGGCACACCGTCGGATAAGCCAGCCCAGCCACAGTCCCTTGTGTACGGTCGCCGGTCCGAAGGGGACCGCGGCGAGTGGGTGTTGGTGTCGGAGCGGAATGTCCTCAGCCGGGACGGCTGGAGTCCGGTGTCGTACGATCTTTGTTCGGTAGTACGAATCCTGGGGAGGAGCATCGATGCGTGTGATGGTTTCCGCACTGCCGGGGGCAGGTCACCTGTTCCCCACCGTGCCGCTGGCGTGGGCATTGCGCAGCGGCGGGCACGAGGTACTGGTGGCCACGGCCGCCGAAGGGGTGGACCTGGCCGTGCGGGCCGGGTTCCCCGTGGTCGACACCGCGCCGGGGGTGGACTTCGCGGCCATCTTCAGCCGGCACTGGGGCGACCCGCCGACCGGCCGGGCAGAGTCGTTGGCCGCCCAGGGCCAGGAATTTGCCGCCGCCGCCGGTACCCGCACCCCCGACCGGGTCTTCAAGATGTTCGCTGAGGTGTCCAGCCCGATGGCCGACCAGATGCTGCGGGTGGCCCGACACTGGCGCCCGGAGGCGGTCATCTACTCCCGGCTGCAGGCCGCCGGTCTGCTGGTGGCCAGCGCCCTGGACATCCCGGCTATCGAGCACGGCGTCGGCTTCGTCCGGGAGGCCGGCTTCGCGCAGCGGTTCGTGTCGTTCCTCGGCCCGATCTACGAACGCAACCGGATACCCCTCGACCCGCCCCGCGTGGTGTCGATCCACCTCGCCCCGCCGGAGATGATGGTCGGCGACGGCGATGGCTGGCCGATGCGGTACGTCCCGTACAACGCCGGCGGGCCGCTGCCACCGTGGCTGACCGCCCCGGCCGCCCGGCCCCGGGTGGTGGTGACCCTCGGCACCGTGGTACCGGGGTCGGTTGGCGTCGGTAGCCTGGCACCGGTGCTTGCCGCTGCGGCCGACCTGGATGTCGAGTTCATCCTGGCGCTGGGCGAGGGCGCCGACCTGGACGCCCTCCGGCCGCTGCCAGCTAACGTGCGGCCTGTGGGCTGGGTGCCGCTAGCCGCGTTGCTGGCCGGCGCAGCGGCGGTGGTGCATCACGGCGGCTCGGGCAGTACCTTGACCGCGCTGACAGCCGGCATACCGCAGCTGGTCCTGCCGCACGCCTTCGACCAGTTCATCAACGCCCAGGCGGTGGCCGGGTACGGGTGCGGGCTGCTGCGGGAGCCGGCGACGGTCGACGCCGCGGTCCTTGCCGGTCTGGTGGGCGACGCCCCGCTCCGCGCTTCAGCGCAGGCTGCCGCGCAGCGGGTGGCGGGAATGCCGGCTCCGGCGAGCCTGGTGCCACGCATCGAGGCACTGGCAGGTACCGCGATTGCCACTGCAACAGTCGCCGACACGCCGGCATCGTGACCGGCCGGCGCAGTACGGCCGTTTCTAGCGCTGCGGATCCACGCCGGTGTCGCGGTGCACGATGCGCTGCTGTCCCGCGGGGCGCTGGTACCGGGTGCCGACGGGTACGAGTTGACTGTGGACGGTGCACAACTGCTGGGCGGGACTGGTGTCGACGTGGCGGCGGTGCACTCGGCGCGGCGATCTGCGGTCGGGTGATGGAGCTCGGCTGGCTGTGCGTCGAGCCGGAGGCCCGAGCCGGCGCGGCCCAGCCGAGCGCGGTGTGAGCCGGCGCGGGCTGCGGTTGACCGACGGCGGCCGCGCCGGCCTCAAGACGCCCTCGGCATCACCCTGTGAAGGTGTGCTCCGTCTGGGGGAAGGTACCGTCCCGGACCTCCTCGGCGAACCGGCGGGTGGCGTCGGTCAGCACGCCGGCCAGGTCGGCGTACTGCTTGACGAAGCGGGGCAGGTGGCCGGTGCGCAGCCCCGCCATGTCCTGCCAGACGAGCACCTGGGCGTCGGTGTCCGGGCCGGCGCCGATACCGATGGTGGGTACCGCCAGCTCATAGCTGGCCCGCTTGCCCACCTCGCCCGGCACCATCTCCAGTACCACCGCGAAGGCACCCGCCTCCGCGACCGCGTGCGCATCGGCGAGTACCTGGTCGGCCGACTCGCCCCGGCCCTGTACCCGGTAGCCACCCAGTGCGTGCTCGCGCTGCGGGGTGAAGCCGACATGCGCCATCACCGGGATGCCGGCCCCGGTCAGTGCCTCGATCTGTGCCGCCACCCGGCGGCCGCCCTCCAGCTTGACCGCGTGGCTGCCACCCTCCTTCATGAACCGCACGGCGGTGCGCAGCGCCTGGGTCGGACCCTCCTCATAGGACCCGAACGGCATGTCCGCCACCACCAGTGCGCGCCGGGTGGCGCGCACCACGGCGCGTACCAACGGAAGCAGCTCGTCCACGGTCACCGGTACCGTCGTCTCGTAGCCGAGGACGTTGTTCGCCGCCGAATCGCCGACCAGCAACACCGGGATGCCGGCGGCGTCGAAGATTCCCGCGGTGTACTGGTCGTAGCTGGTGAGCATCGCCCACTTCTCGCCGCGCTGCTTGGCGAGCATCAGGTCGCGGCCGCGTACCCGCCGGTTGGCCGGGGCACCGGCCGGGCCGCCGTACAGGGAAGCCACCTCTGGCTGGGACATCTGCGTCTCCTCGCAATCCTCGAGGCCGCGATCGCGGTCCCCGGGCTGATATGAGCCGATCGTCCCACCGCACCGGGCGGCTCTGTCAGGTGTCAGTGGACGATTTCACACTGGTTGCCGGGGTGTTACCCCGGGCACGCCGGGCGCGGGCCGCACTCTTCCCGCCCGCCGGCTCGGTTGGAAGCGCTCCCTCGCGGAACCGGTTGGTGATCGGCAGCCGGCGGTCCCGGCCGAACGCCTTGAACGAGATCTTCGTACCCGGTGCCGACTGGCGGCGCTTGTACTCCGCCAGGTCCACCATCCGCAGGATCCGGTCCACCAGCTGCGGGTCGTGCCCCTTCGCCACCAGCTCCGCCCGGCCCAGGTCGCCGTCGATGTAGAGCGAGAGCACCGCGTCGAGCACCGGGTATTCGGGCAGCGAGTCGGTGTCCAGCTGGCCGGGGCGCAGCTCGGCGCTGGGCGCCTTGCTGATGGAGTTCTCCGGTATCGGCGCGGTCTGGCCCAGCTGCTCCGCGCGCGCGTTGCGCCACCGGGCCAGCCGCCAGACCAGCATCTTCGGTACGTCCTTCAGCGGGTTGAAACCGCCGACCGAGTCACCGTACAAAGTGGAGTATCCGACCGCCAGCTCGCTCTTGTTGCCGGTGGTCAGCACCAGGTGACCCTCCTGATTGGACAGCGCCATCAGCACCATGCCGCGTACCCGCGCCTGTAGGTTCTCCGCGGCCAGGCCGGTGAGGTTCATGGTCGCGTTGAACGCGTCGACCATCGGCTGGATGGGCTGCACCCGGAAGTCCAGCCCGGTCCGCTTGGCCAGGTCGGCCGCGTCGTCCTGCGAGTGCTGCGAGGAGTACCCGCTGGGCAGGGCGACACCGACCACACTGGACGGTCCGAGCGCGTCGCAGGCGATCGCCGCCGCGACGCTGGAGTCGATACCGCCGGAGAGCCCGAGCACCACCGAGCCGAACCGGTTCTTCCGCACGTAGTCGCGCAACCCCAGGCGCAGCGCCTCCCACACCTCAGCCTCGTCGGTGACCCGCTCGGCGACACCGCCACGCACCCGCGGTCCGGCCGGCCGGGCGGGCAGCTCGCCGGCCAGCTCGCACCGGCGTACCCGCATGCCGTCGGCGACATCGGTGTC
>JAFMQQ010000085.1 GCA_017354595.1 Micromonosporaceae bacterium | reverse complement strand
GGCCAAGGTGCCGGAGTGCCCGCCGGTGCCGCCCGTCGACGCGTGCCGGCCGCGGCGGGGCGCAGCCGGGGCGAGCGCCGCAGTGGGCCCGGGGACAGTGGGCCCGGGGACAGCAGTGTGGGCCGGAACGGGCATCTCGACCGGGTACGCCTCGGCGACCGGGTAGGGCGTAGCTGCGGGCGCCGGGGCCGGCTCCGGGGGCGGTGGGTACGCTGCGGGATCCTCCGCCGATACGGTCGGCGCCATCGGCCACGCCCGCCGGCCCGGGTCCTCGGCCTCCATCACCATCGGCACGCCTCCCTCGCGATACCGCACCGCCGCCGAGCCGGTTCCCGTCAGGGCTCGTCGATTGAGGAGAACGGCTCGATCGATGGCTCGGTCGTCTGTCACAGTAGCGACCGGCCCGCCTCCAATTCCAGCCGCCCGCCGGGCGGGGCCGCCGGATCCGGGTGATGATGAGTTCGTGACCTTGGCCTCGGTACCGGTGAGCCGGCAACCGATCAGCAAGCTGGAAGGCATCGTCGGCGAGTACCGCTGGCGCCGGCTGCTGCACACCGCGCACGATTTCCGTGAGCACTTCAAGGACCGGGTCATCTGGAACGTGAGTTCGACGGCGACCGGCGGTGGCGTCGCCGAGATGCTGCGCACGCTCGTGGGATACGTCCAGGATCTGGAGATCGACAGCCGGTGGAGCGTGATCAGCGGGGAACCGGAGTTCTTCCGGGTGACCAAGCGGTTGCACAACCGCATCCACGGGCAGCCGGGTGACACCGGTGCGCTCGGGATCGGCGAGGACACGATCTACCGCGAGGTCGCGCTGACCAACGCGGCCGCCCTCTCCAGCCGGATCTCCCCGGGCGACCTGGTGATCCTGCACGACCCGCAGACCGCCGGGCTCACCTCGCCGCTGCAGCGGCTGGGGGCACGGGTGCTGTGGCGGTGCCACATCGGTACCGAGCAGCGCAACGGGTACACCCGGGAGGCGTGGCAGTTCCTCCGACCGCACCTGGCTTCGGCCGAAGGTTTCATCTTCTCCCGGCGGCAGTACGTGCCGGACTGGGTGGACCCGGCGAAGGTCTGGATCATCCCACCGTCGATCGACCCGTTCTCGGTGAAGAACCAGGACCTCGACGAGGCGACCGTGGTGGCGATCCTGCACCGGATCGGCGTACTCGCCGAGCCGGGTATGGGGGCCGGCCCCGATCGGGCAGCGACCGGGGCAGGGCGGGATGCGGGGCGCGGTGCCGGGGCTGGGTCGGGTACGGTCGCCGCGCCGAGGTTCACCCGCCGGGACGGGAGCCAGGGCGAGGTGGTACGCCCGGCTCTGGTCACCGCCCACCGGCTGCCGCACCCCGGCGAGCAGGTGGTGGTGCAGGTGTCGCGCTGGGACCGGCTGAAGGACATGGCCGGGGTGATGCGTGGCTTCACCGAGCATGTCGCGCCCGCCAGCCCGGGGTACCTGATGCTCGTCGGCCCGGCCGTCAGTGGCGTGGCGGACGACCCCGAGGGCGCCGAGGTGTACGCCGACTGCCTGGACAGCTGGCGCCGGCTGCCCCGGTCGGCCGTCGAGCGGGTGGCCCTGGTGACCCTGCCGCTGGAGGACGTGGATGAGAACGCGGCGATGGTCAACGCGATCCAGCGGTACGCGAGCGTGCTGGTACAGAAGAGCCTGGCCGAGGGCTTCGGGCTGACCGTCGCAGAGGGAATGTGGAAGCGCCGGCCGGTGGTCGGTGCCGCGGTCGGTGGGATCCGCGACCAGCTCGCCGAGGGCTCCGGGATCCTGCTGCCCGACCCGACCGACCTGGCCGCCTTCGGTCGGGCGGTGCGCCACCTGCTGGACAACCCCGAGCTGGCCGAGCGGCTGGGCACCAGCGCGCGGGAGTACGTGCGCGCTCACTTCGTCGGCGACGTCCACCTGATCCGGTACGCCCAGATGTTCACCGCGCTGTTCGTCTAGCGCGAGGCCCAGCGCGGCGTCAGTTCGGTAGACCGAGATGCTTGCGGATCGCCAGCTGGACCACGTCCCGCTCCGGCCGCGCGTCGACGCTCACCACGAACTCCTTGCGCCGGAACAGGTCCAGCGCCGGGTCGGTCTTGGTGTGGTAGTCGGCGAGGCGTGCCTCCAGCGCCTGTTCGGTGTCGTCCTCGCGGGTCACCAGCTCCCCGCCGCAGACATCGCACCGGCCCTCCTGCTCGGGCCGGTGGGCGATCAGGTTGTAGTCCATGCCGCAGTGCGAGCACAGCCGCCGGGCCAGTACCCGGCGGCGCACCTCGCCGTCCGGCAGGTCCAGGTGGATCACCGCGTCGATGTCGTAGCTCTCCAGGAAGAACTCAGCCTGGCGGCGGTTGCGCGGGAAGCCGTCCACCACGAAGCCGTAGTTCCAGTCGTGCTGCGCGAGCCGGTCCCGGACCACGCTCTCCACCAGGTCGTCGCCGACCAGCTGCCCGGCGGACATGACCCGCCGTACCTGTGCGCCGATCTTGGTATGCACCTGGACGTGCCATCGGAAGATGTCGCCGACGCTGATGTGCACCAGGTCGAACTCCCGGCAGAGCAGCTTCGCCTGGGTACCCTTACCGCTGCCCTGCACGCCCATGATCACGTACTTGCGCATGTACAGCACGATGCCACGGGCGGCACCGGCCGCATGCATAGGGGCCGGCAATGGTGGGGCAGGTTACCCCCAGACCTCCTGTGCCGTCTCGACGATCAGGCGGAGCTTGGCGATCTGTTGCTCCCTGGTCAATACGTTACCCTCCACAGTGGACGAGAAGCCGCACTGCGGGGAGAGGCACAACTGCTCCAGCGGGACGAACTTGCTCGCCTCGTCGATCCGCCGCTTCAGGTCGTCCTTGCTCTCCAGCTCGCCGCGCTTGGTGGTGACCAGGCCCAGGACCACGTACTTGCCCGGGGGTACGAAGCGCAGCGGCGCGAAGGTGCCGGAGCGTTCGTCGTCGAACTCGAGGAAGAAGCCGTCGATCTGCAACTGGGTGAACAGCGCCTCGGCGACGAAGTCGTACCCGCCCTCGGCGGCCCAGGAGGACTTGAAGTTGCCGCGGCACATGTGGGTGGTGACCGAAAGTCCGGCCGGCCGGTTGGCGAGCGCGTCGTTGATCGTCTTGATGTACCGCTCGTGCTGGTGCTCCGGGTCGCCACCCTGCTCCGCCACCATCGCGCGCTGGTTGGGGTCGTTGAGGTACGCCAGGCTGGTGTCGTCGAACTGGAGGTAGGTGCAGCCCAGCTCGGCGAGCTTCGCCACCTGAAGCGCATAAGCAGCGGACAGGTCGGCCCAGAACTGCTCCGGATCCGGGTACACGCTGGGATCGATCGCGGCCCGCCCGCCCCGGTAATGCACCATGTTCGGCGACGGTATGGTCAGCTTCGGTACCGCCGTGGTCACCTGCTCCTTAAGGAAGCTGAACGCGTCGCCGAAAATGACCTTCGGCAGCGAGATCCGGTCGTGCACCTCCAGCGCCGCGAACTCCGCCTCCAGCTCGCCGTCCTTGTTGAGGAACTTGATTTTCAACCGCTGCTCGCCGGGGCGGATCCCGCCGAGCTGGTAGATGAAGTCCATGTGCCAGGCGGCGCGCCGGAACTCGCCGTCGGTCGCCGACTGCAGCCCGATCTCCTCCTGCATCCGTACCGCATCGCGGATGGCGGAGTCCTCGACGGCCCGCAACTGTTCCGCGGAGATCCGCCCGGCGGCGCGATCGTCCCGAGCCTTCATCAACTCCGGCGGGCGCAGCAGACTGCCCACGTGGTCGGCGCGGAACGGGGGTGTGGTGCGCGGTGTCATCGGAGACTCCCTTCGCCCGGGGCGTATGGCGGGTGGCGGGTGGCGGTCGCGGTGCGGGTTAGCCTACATCCTTGATCAGGGCGTACCCGATCCTCAACAAACTCGTCCCGGGCCACAAACGTGGCTACCGGCCGATCTGAGCCGGCCCACAAACCAGCACCGCGGATCGCGCGAGGTTCACAGCGACACGAAGCGGTACCCGCGGGCGAGCAGGGCCGGGATGACGGTTCGCAGCGCCTCATAGGTCTGCGAGCGATCGCCTCCCCCGTCGTGGCAGAGCATGATCTGGCCCGGCCTGGTGGTCATCATCCGGTGCACGATCGTGCTGGTGCCCGGTCGCTTCCAGTCCACCGGGTCCTCGCTCCAGTCCAGCGGGAGCATCCCCATCGACGCGGTCTGCGTGTAGACCGGCGTGGACCAGGCACCTCCAGGCGAGCGGAAGAGTCGGGGCAGGTACCCGGTGGTGGTGAAGATCTTGTCCTGCGCCCAGCCGATCTCCTTGTGGATGTCGCCCGGCTGCATCGTCGGCAGCGTGCTCGGGTGGCTCCAGCTGTGGTTGGCAACGTGGAAGCCCGCCCGCACGACGCTGCGCGCGATCGCCTCGTGGCCGAGCACCTGGTTTCCGATGAGGAAGAACGTGGCCGGCACGTGGTGGGCCTCCAGCAACTGGAGGATCTTCGGTGTCCACTCTGGATTCGGACCGTCGTCGATGGTCAGCGCCACGGCGTCGGCGGGGTAGGCCGGCCCGGGTACCGCACGGCGGTAGTCGGCGAGGGTACGGATCGGGGCGGTACGCGGACGCTGTGTCGCGGCCTGGTGCGCCGGTGCGCCCCGGGTCGGTCGGCGCGGGTTCGCCACGGCTCTGGTCAACCGGCTCGTGGGTGCCAGCGCGTCGTCGCCGGCCATGGCCGCGATGGTCAGCGCGGTTGCGGTGTAGATCATCCGGCGGCGGCTGATCAGACTCTCCGCGCGCCCCATCACGTATCCCGTGCGCTCCATCCACACTTCGGCGCGCCCCGGCCGGGCGCTGCCCTGCCGCCGGTCGCGCGCCCTGTCCCTGGCCACGGACAGAAACCTCCCAACGTGGACTTTCTGGTACCCCATCCAAGCACTGACGGCCGCTTAGGCCAAGTCGTCCGTTCACTTGTCCGGATGACAAGCGGCCGGTGCCCGGATCGACATGTGACTGAGTCACACATATGATGGCGGCCATGGGTACACATCTGGAGACCAGACTGCACATCGACTCCTGGGACGAGAAGCCCTATCGGGAGCTGCCGGACGGCAGCAAGTTCACCCGGGCCGAGGTCCGGCTGACCGGCACCGGTGACGGCTTCGAGGGCGAAGGGACCTGGGATGCGTTGATGTACTACGCGCCGGATGGCAACGCCGCCTATCTCGGCCTGATGCAACTGACCGGCCGGCTGGACGGGCGGGACGGCAGCTTCGTCCTGCAGGGCAGCGGCGCGTTCGACGGCGGGCAGGCGGCCGGTGATTCCAGCGTGGTGGCCGGCTCCGGCACCGGCGATCTGACCGGGTTGCGCGGCACCGCCCGCAGCGTCTCGACGCATGCCGACTACCCGCACATGCCGCTGACGCTCGACTACGACCTGGCCGAGCCGTCCCGGTGACCACCCCCACGCGGGGGGCGGGGGTGGAGCGGGAGGCGAACCTGCTCGGTGCGCTGGCACTGGTAGTCACCGACCAGACCGAGACCGTAACCGCCGCGGCGTGCGGCCTGTCGCCTACGGCCGCCGCCGCGCTCTCCGCGCTGCTGCACTTCCTGGACAAGCCGACGCTGGACATGCTGCGGCGGGTACTCGGGCTGACTCCGTCCGGCGCGGTACGCCTGGTGGACCGGCTCGCCGAGGCCGGCTACGTCACCCGCGGGCCGGGCGCCGATGGTCGCTCCCGATCGGTGACGCTGACCCAGAAGGGCCGGCGCGCGGCGAAGCGGGTCGCCCGGGCCCGGGCACAGGTGCTGCGTGGCGCGCTGGCCGGGCTATCGGTACCGGAACGGGAGACGCTACACGCATTGCTGGGCAAGCTGTTCAGCCCGTTCATCCGGCAGCCGCGCAGCACCGGCTGGATCTGCCGCCTCTGCGACACTGTCTCTTGTGGACGCGACGCGGGCCACTGTCCGGTGGCGAACGAGGCACTCGCCTGGCACACCCGAGCGTCCACACCGGACTGACCGGGCCCGGCTCACAGAACCACGTTCCGGCCGCGGCGCCGGGCGCGAACCGTATGCGGCATGCGGGAGAAGAACATCCACGAGTCGGCGCCGCAGGAACGGCACACCCGTACCACACCCACCGGCCGGCTGCGCCCGTCCTCCCGTACCGTCAGCATCCGGTGCACCTCCAGCAGCCGCCGGCCACATCGCCGGCACCGCTCCAGGTCCACCTGGATCACCGTGTACGCGAACCGGTGGTGGACATACCGCACCACCGCGTACGCCTTGTGGCCGATGCTCAGCTCCGGCTTGCGCGGCGCGCCACCGAAGGGCCCCAGCTCGGCATTGGAGATCGCGTCGCCGAGGAGGCCGACCCGGCGCATCCGGCGCCGGATCCGGGCGAACGTGTCCGAGCTGTGCGAGGCGAGCCACTCGTCGTCGGCTTCGATGCGCCAACCGTCGGTCACCCGTCGATTGTTCCACGCGCGGGCTCAACCCAGCGCGGTCGCGACCTCGGTCACCAGCTTGACCACGTCCTCCGGCGACTCGACCGAGAAGTCGGCCGCCTGCGCCAGCGCGCCGCCGCTCTCCGGGTTGGCCACGGCGACCCGTACCCCCAGAAACGCCGGACGGCGGGTGCGCTCCGCGGCCAGCGCGCCGAACGCCTCCAGGTCCGAGACGTCGTCGCCGACGTACCAGGCCGAGCCGAGCTGGTGCACCACCCGGGCGACCGTGGTGCCCTTGTCCAGGCGTACCGGCGGCTTCAGCTCAACCACCATCCGCCCGTCCTGTACCCACAGGCCGGTGCGCTCCGCCTGCGCCGCCGCCCAGGCGCGCACCTTTTCGCCGCGCTGCGGGACCGCGCGGTAGTGCACCGCGAGGCTGAGCCCCTTCTCCTCCACCAGGGCGCCGGTGCCGGCGAACTCGGCCTGGGCGGCGGCGAGCGTATCGGCGACCACCGGTCGCCACGGCTCCGCCTCGGGGTCGACCACGACCTGGCCGTCCGGCAGGGCGTGTTCCAGGCCGTAGAGGCCGTACAGTTCCAGCCCCGCGAAGTGGCGGCGCAGGAAGGAGACCGGGCGGGCCGAGACGATCAGCACTGCGCCGGCGACCCGGTGCAGCGCGGCGAGCGCGTCGGCCGTGCCGGGCGCTGGCTGCGCCGCGGAGGCCTCCAGCGCGATGGGCGAGAGCGTCCCATCGAAGTCGAAGAGGAAGCCGCGCGCGGCGGCGGGCACCGTTGCGGTGCGGGCGATGGCTTCGTCACGGGAGGCGCGGGAGACGGCCTCGGCGGCGGAAGTCGGATCTGGCACGCACAAGATTATGCGTGCCGGCCGGGGGGCGTGGGCGACCAGATAGTAGACAGTGAATGGATGTCCATGTAGCGTCAGGTGAGCGTATTGCAACCGATTGTGAGGCAAATCATTCCAGCCTGTACCAGCCACGTAACGGGCACTTAACCCTTGACCGGTAAGAACCAGTAGGAACACGCAAAGCCGGGCAGAAGATCCAGGGAGTGCGGATGCCGGTACGGGACCTCGTTGTCATGGCCAACCGTTTGCCGATCGACGAGACAGTCTCGGACAGTGGCGTCCGCGAATGGCGGCGCAGTCCCGGTGGACTGGTCAGCGCCCTGCATCCCGTGCTGCGCGACGGCGGGGCGACCTGGATCGGCTGGGCCGGGGCGACCGGCCCGGCGCCGGTGGTGCCCGATGTGGACGGCGTACGGCTGCGTGCGGTTCCGCTCTCCGACGACGAGTTCGAGAACTACTACGAGGGCTTCGCGAACTCGACGCTCTGGCCGCTGTACCACGACGCGGTGGAGCAACCGGTCTTCCACCGCCGGTGGTGGGAGTCCTACCAGCGGGTCAACCGGCGCTTCGCCGCCGTCGCCGCCCAGGTATCGCCGCCGGGCTCGATGGTCTGGGTGCACGACTACCACCTCCAGCTGGTACCGGGGATGCTCCGCGGGTTGCGCCCGGACCTGTGCATCGGCTTCTTCATGCACGTTCCCTTCCCGCCACCGGAACTGTTCAAGCAGCTACCGCCGAGAGCCGAACTGCTGCGCAGCCTGCTCGGCGCCGACCTGGTCGGCTTCCAGACCACCGGTGGCGCGCAGAACTTCCTCCGGCTGACCAACCAGGTGCTCGGGTTGCGGGTCAGTCGGTCCACAGTGGCCGTTGACGACCGCACCGTCAAGGTCGGCTCCTTCCCGATCTCCATCGACGTCGCGGATATCGAGACCCTGGCCCGCTCCCCCGAGGTGCTGGCCCGGGCGGCGAAGATCCGGGAGGACCTCGGCCAGCCGGACCGGATCATGCTCGGCGTCGACCGGCTGGACTACACGAAGGGGATCGAGCACCGGCTGAAGGCGTACCGGGAACTGCTCGCCGACGGGCGGGTGAAGGTGCCGGACACGGTGCTGGTACAGGTGGCGGTGCCCAGCCGGGAACGGGTCGAGCACTACCGCGCGCTGCGGGACAAGGTGGAGCGCGAGGTGGGCGGGCTCAACGGCGAGTACGGCCGGCTCGGCGTGCCGGCCGTGCACTACCTCAACAGCTCGTTCAACCGCACCGAACTGGCCGCGCTGTACCGGGCGGCTGACGTGATGGTGGTGACGCCGCTGCGGGACGGGATGAACCTGGTCGCCAAGGAGTACGTGACGAGCCGGGTCGACCACGGCGGCGCGCTGGTGCTCTCCGAGTTCGCCGGCGCCGCACACGAACTGAAACAGGCCTTCCTGGTCAACCCGCACGACCTCGACGCGCTGAAGGACTCACTGGTGCGAGCGCTGGAGGCGGACCCGTCGGAGACGGCCAAGCGGATGCGGGCGATGCGCCGGTACGTGCGCGAGCACGATGTCGGGCGCTGGGCACGCGGCTACCTCAACGCGCTCGTACCGCAGTGACACCGCCGGCCGACCGGGCGGCACATGCTTGATCTGTTGCTGCGCAACGCGAACACCGTGGCTGGCCCGACCGAC
>JAFMQQ010000498.1 GCA_017354595.1 Micromonosporaceae bacterium | reverse complement strand
TCGGCGACACCATCAGGTATCGACCGTCATCGGTACGCCAGGTGAGCGTCCTCGGGCCGGGCCCGCCCGGGCCCGCGGTTACCTCTGCACTACTCATCGACTAGCGCGGCTCCCTCTCCGATGATGCCGGTTGGGTGGTGCCGGCGATGCTCGCGGGCGAGGTCAACGGGTCAGCGGGCAATAGCCGTGGCATCCGTGGCGGTGACTGCAACATTAACATCGGCCGGCAAGCAGGACCCGACATGACCGCCGCTTCAGCCGCGTTGCCACGATGGCGTCAAGCCGATTCATCATGAGTACCCCTGGCGCGATCGGGCTGGCGGCTGAGTATGTCAGCTACTCTGTCCGTCGGCGCGTGGCTGGTTTACCGTCCTGCTCTGGACGTTAGAAGTGACCTTCTCGATGATCAGTCCGGCCTCGGCGACCTCCGAGTCCTGCCTTGGAGCCTCGCGTCGAGTTCATCGCCACCGCTGAATGTGGTTGCGAGGAAGCTGCTGTTGCGGGTCGTACGGAGGCACCATGAGAAGACATCTCCCGCGGCTGTCCCTGCTGGCGGGCGTGGCACTGATGCTGACCGCCTGCCAGGCACCACCGCCGGTGTCGCTGCAGAAGAAGACCGCCAGCTACTCGGTCACACTCAACCTCGACTCGCCGACACTCGGACAGCGGACGGCCACCATCCAGCTGTCCGGGCCGGAACCCAGCCGGGTGGTGGTGGCGCCGTCGATGCGAACGATGAAAATGACCGGCGCCGACGCGGTAGCCACCAAGGTGGGCAACGGCCGCTACCAAGCGCGCGGCGACTTCTTCCCTATGCTCGGCGACTGGAACCTCGAAGTCAGGATCTCCGGACCCACTGGACTGGAGGTAGCCACCTTCGAAACCGAGGTCAAGTCGTGATGAGGTTCCCCCGATAGCGTGCAGGCCAGACCTCAACGGATAGAGGGTCATGGCTGGAACGAGACGACGGTTCGACCGTGAGTTCCGTGATGGCGCGCATCGTTCCCGAGACGGGCGGGCTGACCCGGGGCCGGGAATTTCGGCGCGTACACGCTGCCGGGGATGAACCGCGCGGCGTCAGGCAGAAGCGGACGTGTGTCGATGCGGTGGCGTCACTTGGCCGGCAGCGACCGGGCATAGCTGACGCCTCGGGATACCCACGATGTGAGCTGGCGCTTCGTGGTCAGCCTGGTCGCATCGATGCGAAGCCATCCGTCCATTGCCCGGCCGCGCATCTCGAACCGGCTGGCCTCCGGCCGTTCGACGAGGGTTGGGGTATCAGCGGGGTCAACCCGCAGCAGCAGCCCGCCCTGTCCGCTCGCGCTCACCGCCATGTTGCCGTTGATCAGAAACGCCAGCCCACCAAACATCAGCTTCTCGGTCAGGCCCGATTCGTCCTGCACGATCTCCCGTATGCGGTTGGCAAGGTCCTCGTCATAAGCCACGACATAGTCTTGCACCGCCTGGCCGCCAGGAGGGACCGCCGGGGCGACTTCAAGCCTGTGTGTGTGGCCCACCTTCTGCGCGATGCTCCGACGCCACCTGCCGGATGCTCCGACGCCACGGTCAGGACCAACAGTCGGCACGCGGATCCGGGTCGGCCAGTCCCCGGTTCGCATCGGCATCGTTCAGTCACCGGCGTGCCGCGGGGCGGGTGCCGATACCGGCGCCGGGCCCGCTGTGGTGGCGAGTTCGCGCGGCACCGGTCTGGCGCCGATCAGCAGCACGCAGCCCGCCGCGCTGATCAGCGCGCACAGCAGCAACGCCGCCCGGTATCCGAGCGCCTGCGCGGTCGCACCCGCGACGAGCCCGGAGACCAGCGATGCGGTGATGAACGCGTTGGCGAACAGCGCGCTTGCGCGGCCGGGGGCCTCGGGCATCAGGTCCTGCATGTACGCGATGCCAAGCGCGTTGACCGCGGCGATCGCCCCGCCGCGGGCAACCTGGGCGGCGAGCAGCAGCGGCAGGCTGGAGCTGGCCGGGACAAGCACGAAGTACACCACGAACAGCAGCATGCCCAGCAGGAGCACCCGGTGCTGGCGTACCCGGGCCGGCAGCAGCATCAGGCTCAGCGCCGCCGGTATCTCCGCCAGTGCGCACGTGCTGGCCAGCAGCCCCACGTCCTGGACCGGCCGGGCCAGGGTACGGGTGAGGTACAGCGGCAGCGCTACGCCGCCGGCGCACATCGCGGTATTGAACAGCGTGAAACTGGCCGCCACCAACAGCACCGGGCGCCGGAGCCGAGTTGGCGCCCGCGATCGCGGCGCGGTCCCGGTGACCGGCGTCGCACCCAACAGCAGCAGCGGTGCCGAGATCAGTGCGAACGCCAGCGATGTCAGCAGCAGCAGGCCGCCGTATCCCCGCCACGCCAGCGCCGCCGACCCCACGATCGGGCCGATGACAAAGGCGATCGAGAACGCCGACCGGAGCGCCAGTGTTCCGCGTCGCGACTCACCACCGGTGGCCCGGTCCAGGTGGGTACGCGCCAGCGCGAACACCTGTGAGAAGGCTGCCAGGCCGGCGCCGAGCAGTCCCACCCCGATGACCAGCAGCAGGGCGTACCTCGGGGTCGTGCTCAGCGCGAGGTACCCGACCGCCGGCGCCAGCACGGCGACGAACGCCGGCCACCGGCCGGCACCGCGGTCGTAACGACGACCGAGCCAGTGGGTCACGAACAGTCCGCTGACGGCGATGACGGAGAGAAATACACCAACCTGAAACGGGGACAGGCGCGCCCGGTCGGTACCGAACAGCACCAGATACGGCCCGATCATCGAGTCGGCAAGACCCAGCAGCAGGACGCAGACCAGCAGGTGCGGCAGCTTCGCCTCGACCGCGCGCCCGGCGCCGAAGACCATCTTGTATCCACTTTCCTGGATCGCGACAGCAGCAACACCCCGCAGCGGCTGCTGCGGCGGGACCTGCGATGCCGGGCTCGCCGATGACGCTACCAGGCTCGCCACCCGTGCACGACCAGTACCGCCATCGGGCCGGGTCCCCAGGTGCCGGCGGCCGGCTCGCCGCCGGTACCGTGCCGCGTCGGCAGCCGCTCACCGGGCGCTCCAACCGCCGTCGAGCACCAGCGACGTGCCGTTGACGAACGATGCGGCCGGCGAGCACAGGTACGACACGGCGGCGGCCACCTCGGACGGCTCGATCAGCCGCTTGATCGCCGGCTCGGTCAGCATGATGCGCTCCACCACCTCGTCCGGCGACAGCCCGTGTACCGTCGCCTGTGCCTCGATCTGGCCCTGCACCAGGGGCGTGCGCACGTACGCCGGGCACACGGTGTTGGAGGTGACGCCGCGCGGACCGCCTTCCAGGGCAAGGGTTTTGGAGAGTCCCTCGGTGGCATGCTTGGCCGCCACGTACGCGCACTTGTATGCCGAGGCGCGCAGGCCGTGCACCGAGGAGATGTGCACGATCCGCCCCCAGCCCCGCTGGT
>JAFMQQ010000497.1 GCA_017354595.1 Micromonosporaceae bacterium | reverse complement strand
TGTACCGGCACCAGGCCGATCAGGTCGCCGAGTATCTCCCGGTGCCGGCCCAGCCGCAGCAACGCGTCGAACCGGTCCTCCACCGCGACCAGCCGCGCCTCCTCCAGACCACAGGCGAGCGACAGGCGCGCCTCGGGTGACGCGGCACCAGCCAGGGCCGGGCCCCGCCACAGCCCGAGTGCCTGATCGAGCAGGGACACCCGATCGCGATCGTCCGGTGTGGAGCGTGCCTGCCGTACCAGTGCCTGGAACCGGTGCGCGTCAACGACCTGCGGGTCGGCGCTCAGCATGTACCCGGATGTGCCCCAGACCAGACGTGCCGGCTCGGTACCGCCATCCTCCGGCGCGGCGGCCAGCAGTGCCCGGAGCCGGGAGACGCAGACCTGCACCGCATGTTCGGCGGTACGCGGCGGATCCGGCCAGGTGAGTTCCACCAACCGCGCCAGCGGTACCAGCCTGTTGACCTCAAGCGCGAGCACGGCGAATATGAAGCGCTGCTGCCGCGGGCCGAGCGCGATCGAGCGGCCGTCGTGTTCGGCGGTGACCGGTCCCAGGAGCTGGAATCTCACCGCGCATCGCCCGCGCTTGCCGTACCGGCCGACTCCAGCAACGGCACGGCGTCCGCCTCGTCCACTGTGGAGCCATCCGGTATCGCCGTGGCGTTGCGACCCGGCTCCGGCAGTGGCAACCGGGCCGTCACCGTCGTGCCGCGCTGCCCACCGCCAACCCGGCAGGTCCCACCCAGTTCGCGCGCCCGCGCGGCCATGGACTGCAGTCCCATGCCGGTGCTGCCGGCCGGGCGGGACCCGATGCCGGTGCCGTTGTCGGAGACGGTGATGGTCAGCGATGCGGTCGTGGCGGTCACCCGGACCGTCGCTCTGGTCGCCCAGGCGTGCCGGACGACGTTGGTCAGCGCCTCGGCGGCGATCCGGTACGCCGCCGTCGCAACGCTGGACGGCACCGGGGGCAACCGGCCGGGTAGCGCCAGTTCGATCTGCAGCGCCGGGCCGGACAGGCGGCCGGCGAGTTCGGCCAGGGCGGCCGGAAGGCCCTGCCGGGCCACCGCTGTGGAGAGCCGGTTCTCGGTGATCAGCCGCATCTCCCCGGCCACCCGCTGCAGGTGCTCGGACGCGTCGGCGAGCAGCGGGGCCCCGGGCGACCCGGCCGGCAGCAGCGCCGAGGCGGTATCGACGCGCAGCCGTACCGCCGCGAGCAACGGCCCCAGCTCATCGTGTACGTCCTGGCGGATGCGCTGCCGCTCCTGTTCGCGCGCGCCGAGCAGCAGGACGCGGGACTGCCGCAGTTCCTGGTGCAGCGCCAGCGCGGAGACCGCCGGCGCGGCCAGGTCGGCGAGTGACTGCAGGGCCGAACGGTCCAGCTCGTCGAGCCGATCCTGCCGGGTACGCGGCCGCACCAGCAGCCGTCCCACGCACTGGCCGCGGTGGCGCAGGTCGAACGGTTCGAGCACACCGGCGGCGAACGGCCGGCCCACCTCGGCGAGCAGCCGCTGCTGCCCATCGACGGTGGCTTCGAGGGCGGCCGCGGGCAACCGCAGCGCGCTGACCACGATCTGGCAGACCGTCTCCGGTACCTCCCTGTCGCTGACCGTGTCCCGCAGCCGGGCGGCCAGCCGCCGGGCGACCAGGTACGGTTCGGCCCGGTCGCCGTACATCAACCGGTCCAGCCAGCCCACCACCCAGCCGCTGACCGGCCGCAGCACCAGGCCGATCAGCGCGGCCAGCAGCACCGCCAGCGAGGCGAGCACCGCACCGACGTGTGGCATCGCGGCGGAAAGGCCGAGCGCCGCGCCCGCGTACGCGGCGGCCAGCAGCACCACCGGAACCGCGCCGGCCACGATCCGGCGGGCCGCGAGGTCGAGCTCGTAGAGCCGGTCCCGAACCACGACGTACCCGATCGCCGCCGGCCACAGCGCGGCCAGTGCGATGCCCGCGGCGCAGGCCCAGGCGGCCGAGGCGTACGCGTTGCGCAGCAGCTCCTCGACCAGGAAGAGCACGAACCCGGGCAGGGCGATGGCGATCTGGCGCCGCATCACCCGATCGGCCCGGCGCCACCGCAGCAGCGGACTGAGCGCGGACAGGGTGATCCCGACGACGATGAGCAGTTCCAGCACCGGACCGAGGCGGTCGCCGAGCGGGACGGAGCCCGGCCGGTACAGCGCATTGGTCATCGGTACGCCGCCGGGCACCCACTCGCGCAGCCCGATCGTGGTACGGACCTCATTGACCAGGATCACCGTCACCAGCCCGACCGCGAACGGCCGGGCCCACCGGCCGGGCAACCGGCCGTTGGGGAAGAACAGGCCGAGCAGTGCGAACAGGATCCGCGGGACCTCCCACAGCGCCGCCTCGGTGTACACGGCGACGTGCGTAGCCGGCGTGATCTGGGTGGTGTACCGCAGCCAGGTGGACAGGCAGGCCGCGGCCATGAAGGGCACTGCCCCGCCCAGGATGAACCAGCCCAGTACCCGCTCGCGGCGGCGGGCCAGCAGCACCAGGCCCGCGACGGCCAGCGCGGAGCCCTGCAGCGCGTACTGGCACAGCTCCATCGTGGCGAACAGTGCATTGCGATGCGGCGGGCCGTGAATCGCGTAGATGCCGACCTCGACCAGGGCCAGCAGCAGGCTGGTCAACGCGAGGGAGGAGGCGAGCCAGAGCTGGCGGCCGCGCAACCGGCCGGCCAGATCGCGGATCTCCCTCCAGATCACGGCGCCAGTGTAAGGCGAACGAGCCAGCCGATCACGACTGTCGCAAACCCGACCGTGGATGCCGGCATGGCGGTGCTGGATCGGTGCGGTCACCGGTACCCTGGCGGATCCGGGGACGTCGCTTATGGACTGTCCATTGTGGTCGGCTGGCTCGGTACGCGCGACTGGTCCTCTCCGTCACAGCGCGCGCGACGCCTGCCCGAAGACGTAGGTCCAGTCGCCGTCCCGACGGATGTAGACGTCGCTGAACCACACGTGATCGTCGAATGTGGACCCGTCGGTGCAGGTACCCTTCTCCCACAGCTGCGCCGTCACGGCCGCGCTCTGGCTGCTGAAGACCCGGACGGTCTGGGTTCCGGCGACCTCCTCCTGGTGGTCGTAGACGCAGTCCCTGGTACGCGCCGGGCCGATCAGGTCGTCCCGGTTGAAGGTATGGCCGGTCCCGGTCACCAGGACGAAGTCCTGGGCGAGAATCTGGCTCATCGTCCCGGCGTCGTTCGCCTTCACCGCGGCCTGGTAGCGCGTGTCGAGGGCAGCCACCTCAGCGGCCGGGTCAAGGCGCTGTCCGGCGGAGGCGGATCCGGCCGTACCGGTGAGGGTCATCGCCACCGTCACCGCAGCCAGGCCCGCCGCCATCCCGATGTACATCGCTCTAGGGGTTCGCATCATCTGCTCCGTCCTTCTCGATCGGAGCGGCCCGCCCGGGCGTCGCCGTCGAGCC
>JAFMQQ010000084.1:8240-8968 GCA_017354595.1 Micromonosporaceae bacterium | reverse complement strand
GGCGCTCGCCTCGGCGGGCGCGGCGCTGCAGCGCGCCATGCTCGGCGACGCGGTACGCGACCTCGGCGACGCACCCGTGGTCGTGGTACCGACGGCGACACTGCACGCCGTCCCGTGGGGACTGCTGCCCGCCCTGCGCCGGGTACCCACCTCGGTCGCGCCGTCGGTCGCGACCTGGCTGCGGGCCGGGGCCGCGCTGGTGCCCCGACGCAGGCGGGTCACCCTCGTGGTCGGCCCGGGGCTGACCGGTACCGCGGCGGAGGTGATGAGGATCGCGGACGGGTACCGGGAGGCCACCGTGCTGCGCGACGGGGCGGCGACCGCGGAGGCGACGCTGCGCGCGTTGGATGGCGCCTGGCTGGCGCACATCGCCGCGCACGGCGCGTTCCGCAGCGAGAATCCACTCTTCTCCGCGATCACGTTGGACGACGGGCCGCTGACCGTCTATGACCTGGCCCGGCTGCGCCGGGCACCGCTGCGCCTGGTGCTCTCCAGCTGCGACTCGGCGGTCGCCGGCCGGGTCGGCGACGAGCTGCTCGGCATGGTCAGCGCGCTGGTGCCGCTGGGCACCGCCAGCCTGCTCGCCAGCGTGGTACCCGTGAATGACGCGGCGAGCACCGAACTGATGGCGCAGTTCCACGCTGCCCACCAGGCCGGGCGCAGCTTCAGCGAGGCGCTGTGTGAGGTGCGCCGGGCCGCCACCCGCGATCTGGAGCGGGGGGGGGGGG
>JAFMQQ010000084.1:0-8230 GCA_017354595.1 Micromonosporaceae bacterium | reverse complement strand
GCGACCCGGTGACCGCCGCCACCGCGCTCTCCCTCATCACGCTTGGCAGGTAGCCCACTCACAGGGTGACCCACGAGGTGACCACCCGGGCCGTCGCCGACCGGCAGGACAGCCGCACCGGGCCGGTCGCCAGCCCACCGACCAGGAACCGACCCAGCTCGTCCAGCTCCACCGGGCGCGACTGCCCGCCCCCCGACTCCAGCGCGCACTCCCGTGCCGCGCCGAAGACCTGCCCGAGCAGGGTGAGGGTGCCGTCGTCGGGCAGCACCTCCAGCTCGACCCGCAGGCCGCCGCCGTCGAAGGAGAGCAGGCGAGCGGAGGTGCCGGCGTGCCGGACCGGCTCGTACCCGCCGGCGCGGCCCGCGGTCGAGTCGGCGATCAGGTCGGCCAGCTCGGCATCCGGGTCACGGGTACCGATCGCGGCGTCGGCGGCCGCGAGCACCGGCTCCGGTACCGGCTCCACCTCGGCCAGGATCCGCGCCAGCCGGGCGAGCAGCTCGCCGTCCCCCGGTTCGGTCATGCCGACTCACCGGCCGGCTCATCGCGTGCCGCCGACTCGGCGAGCAGGCGGCGCAGTGAGGCGAGGCAGCGCTGCCGGGTCGGGCCGATGCTGCCGATCGGCATCCCCAGCGCCTCGGCCACCTCCGCATAGCTGGGTTGCGGGTCGACCAGCAGCGCCCAGAGCAGCCGCTGGCATGCCTTGCCCAGCTTGCCGAACGCCTGCCACAGCTGGGCGTCGCGCTCGTCACGAAGAAGCGCCGCGTCCAGCGGATCGCCCGGGTCCGGCTCCAGATCCCAGTCCTGGGTCGGGAGCTGGCGGGCCTGGCGGCGGAGTACCGCGAGGCACTCGTTGCGCATCGTCGTGGAGAGCCAGCCGGCGATCCGCTCCGGATCACGTATCGTGTCGATCCGCTCCACCAACCGCAACCAGGTGGTCTGTATCGCGTCGGCACCGTCCTCACGCGACAGTCGCAGGGTGCGCGCCACCGACCACAGTAGAGGCGTGCACCGGCGGGTGAGCGCACGCCAGGCGCCCTGGTCGCCGGCGCGTACCCGCTCGACGAGGTCGCCGGTCGGCATGGCATGGTGCGGATCCATCACAGCCCTCGGGACTTGACCCGAGCGGACCCGGTCGCCCGAGCAGGCCTCGCCTCCCCAGGGTGAGCGGAGTACTGGAGACAGGAGGCAGCCCGAGACAAGGGTCCGCATTCGCTCTGCGCTCACTAGCGGCCCCCATTCTCGCAAATATCGATAGATATGGCGCACACCGATACCAAGCCGGTATCCGAACGAGTCTTAACAGCCGGCGCTGATACAGGTGGTGGGTGCCAAACCTTGCCTGCGGATACGGCGCGACACTTTGGGGTCGCGCTGTGTCGCCTAGCACTACACGACGTCAAGCCAACGCCGGCGACTCAGAACCGTCCACTGTGGTGGGTTCGGGTTACGCGTTCCAGGGCTGCTCGCTCATCCACCGTTCCACCGCGTTGACGTACGCCCGGTTCGGTATGGTCAGCGTCCCGTTCACGTCCACCGCCCCGAAGCCCAGGTTGTAGCCGGCGAGCACGGCGTCCAGCAGCGTCGGCTTGGTCGGGTCCACTCTGGTCAGGTCGTAGTTCCCGCCGAAGTAGTTGTCGCCGAAGTACTTCGTCAACCACTGCAGCTGGGCGGAGCCGACGCCCGCATTGCCGGACAGCGTGTGCAGATCGAAGCTCTGGCCGAAGCGCTGGTTCATCCAGGCGGCGGTGTCCTGGGTCACCTGCATCACGCCGACCGCGCCGACACAGGAGACCAGGTTGGACTGCCAGCCGCTCTCCTGCCAGGCGACCGCCTCGACCAGGGTCACCGACAGGTCCACCTTGGTATCGGCCGACCACAGGTGCAGCCGTGCCGCGGTGGTCAGCGCGGACTTCACCGCCGAGCGGGACTGCGCGGTGCCGACCTTGCGCGACGGGCAGGACGGCGGCTTGGTCTTCTTCGGCGGCGGTACCGCGACCCGGGTCGGCCTCGGGCTGGGCCGGCGGGTGGGCGACGGCGGCAACTGCAGGCTGGGCGAGGGCTCGTCGCTCGGGCTGTCCTCCACCGTCACCACCGGCGCCGCGGCGGCACCCGGGTTGCTCACGTTCGTCGATACCTGGCGGAGCAGCACCAGACCTCCGGCGACCGAGCCGCCACAGACCAGTACCACGAATCCGAGGGCAATCGCCAAACCGACGTTCTTCGATCCCCGCATCGGCGTAAGCGTAGCCGCTGCAGCGCCCGCCGGTGGCCCCGTCAGCCGCCGGTCAGTTGCCCGGGTGGCTGGCGGTCGGAGCAGCCGGCTGCGATCCGAAGGCGGTCAGGAACCGGTTCCGGAACGTATCCATCCGCCAGACCGGCGCGTTGCTCCCCGGGTCGAGGCCTTCCTGCCAGCCCCAGCTGGCGATCCGGTCCAGCACCTTCGGGTCCTTGGCGACCAGCGTCACCGGCACGTCCCGGGTCGCATTGTCGCCGGTGACGATCGGCGCCGGCTGGTGGTCGCCGAGGAATACCATCACCAGGTTGTCGTCGCCGTACGTCGCCAGGTACGAGATGAGGCTGTTCAACGAGTACTCGATCGTCTGGATGTACCCGGCGCGGACCGCGTCCCGTCCCGTCCCCGATGCGGCCGGCGTTGCGTGTGGGTGCATGTCGGCGCCGTCGCCGATGGCGTTCCAGTCGGCGATCGCGGGGATGTGCGACCAGGGTGCGTGGCTGGAGACCAGCACGACCTCCGCCATCAGCGGGGCGTGCGCCGGCCCGTGCTCCAGGCGCTGGAAGGCGGAGAGGGTGTACTGGTCGGGCGCCGTGCCGAAGACGAACGGCGGGCCCTTGTACCCGAGGTCGACTCCCTCGTACACCTTCTTGAAGCCGTAGAAGCTGCCCTCCGGCCAGGCCCCGGCCGTGGCGGGCAGGATCGCGGTCGTCCGCCAGCCGGCCGTCCGGAACGCGCTGGTGAGCGTGAACCGGTCGCTCTGGACCAGAGTGCGGTACCGCCGCTGGTTGTTGATCCACAGGCCGGACTCCATTGTGGAGTGTGCCAGCCAGCTACCGCCGCCCGACGTCGACGAGGTGAGGTACCCGCTGCGGGCGGAGAAGCCGAGTGACCGCAGCCGGCTGTACCCGTTGCCGAGCAGCGCGCTCATCTGCGGCGCGAACTGCGGGTCCTGGATCGCCACCCGCCCGTAGCTCTCGATGAAGGTCAGCATGAAGTCCTTGCCCCGCAAGCCCGTCAACAGCTGGTTGGCGGGCGTGCCGCGGAACGCGTCCACTTTGGACTCAGCCGCGAAGACCTGAGCGTCCTGCAGGCCGTGGCGCACATCCAGCACGCGCTGGTACGCACTGCGGGAGGTGGTGGTGGAGGCGACCGGCAGCCCCGGTACGATCTGCGCGCCCAAGGCGAAGCAGACGACCCAGGCCACCGCCAGCACGCCGACCCCAGCGGAGACCTCCCGCCGGTGCCTGGCCGCCAGCCGGGACAGCCGCAGCACCGCCAGCGCCATCAGGGTCAGCGCGGCGGCGGCCACCAGGCCGGCGAGGACCTGCACGCCGATGCCGGCCACCCGGCCGTACTCCCGCCAGACGAACTCGACACCGTCACCGAGCAACGCCCAGTCCAGGATGGGATCGAAGGGCCGGGCGAAGACCTCGCGGAAGCCCATGTCGAACATCTTGAGGATGGCGAGCAGGCCGAGCAGCACGCCCACGATCGACGCCAGCACCCGCCTGGGCCAGCGCGGCAGCACCACGAACAGGGCCGCGCAGACCAGCGCCTCGATCGGGATGCTGACGAAGTACTTCGGCCGGATCGCGCTCAACGCGTTCGGCGCGACCATGGCGACGAAGACCAGCAGGAAGGCGAGGACGCTGGTGGCGTTGCTCAACGCCCGCCGTACCGGTGGCCGCAGCCGGGGCCGCCGCAGCCACCTCGGCCGCCGCTGTCGCTCCTGCGTGACCGGCTCGTCGCTGACCGGTACATCGCCGGTCAGCTCGTCCGGTGTCGCGGTATCGTCCGGCGTCGGCAGGCTCATATCCGGTACCCACGCCGCCGTGCCACGGCCGGTTCAGCGATCCGGGACGCGTCAGGCAAGGGTCGGACTAGGGTCGCAGGCGCCGCAGTGGTACGGCAGTGTGGTGACGTCTGCCCTGTTCACCCTATCCAGAGGAGTGGCATGCCTCGGAGAACTCCGATAAGACCCGTGGCGATCGGCGCCGCGGCCGCACTGGTGCTGGCCGGTGCGGTCTACTTCGGCACCAGTGCGTCGGGTGCCGGCCCCAGCACGAGCAGTACAACTACGACCACGACCACCAGCACCAGATCCATAAAGAAGGTCGGCACGGCCGCCTACCAGACCGTAGCGGCTGGCAGCGCGGCGCCCAGCAAGATTTCCACCGAGGTACCCAGGGCGTTCGGGCCCGAAGCCCGAGGCGACGCCGCCGGGGCGGACGGCTCGGCACGCACCAACCGCAGCAAGGCACCGGCCGGCGCGGCCCGAGCGGCACGGGTGCAGGACGGCATGGCCGCCGGCGCGGGCGCCGACGCGGTCACGGCCAGCAGCGCCATCCACACCGGCTCGCAGCTGCTGACCAGCTTCGACGGGCTCAACCACGTGGACCAGCGCACCGCCAACAACGGCAACCAGTTCAGCGTCGAACCGCCGGACCAGGGCCTGTGCGTGGGCGGCGGCCACGTGGTGGAGGCGCTCAACGACGTGTTCCGGGTGTTCAACGCCGGCGGCACCGGCCAGACCGGCGTGGTCGACCTGAACACGTTCTTCGGCTACCCACCGGCGATCGATCGCACGACCGGCGTCTTCGGCCAGGTCGTCACCGACCCGAGCTGCCTGTACGACCCCACCACCAAGGCCTTCTTCCTGTCGGTCCTGACCCTGGAGGTCGCACCCGACACCGGCGACTTCACCGGCGACAACCACCTCGACATCGCGGTGAGCCGGAACCCGACCGGCACCTGGGACCTGTACCGGCTGGACGTCACCGATGACGGCACCAACGGCACCCCGGTGCACCCGAACTGCCCGTGCCTGGGCGACTACCCGCACATGGGCGTCGACGGCAACGGCTTCTACCTGACCACCAACGAGTACCCGTTCTTCACCGACGGGTTCAACAGCGCGCAGGTGTACGCCTTCTCCAAGCGGTCACTCGCCCGCGGTGACGCCAGCGTGTCGGTCACCCAGTTCGACACCACCGCTGCGGACCAGGGCCGCAACGGCTTCACCATCTGGCCCGCGCAGTCGCCCAGCACCGCCGACTACGCCCAGGCCGCTGGGGGCACGGAGTTCTTCCTGTCCTCCAACGCCGCGCAGGAGGCGACCGGCAACAACAGCTACATCTCGAACAGCATCGTCACCTGGAGCCTGACCAACACCCGGTCGCTGGACTCGTCCCGGCCGAACCTGCGACTCCAGCACACCCGGGTCAGGGTGGCGACGTACTCGCTGCCACCGGCGGCGAACCAGAAGCCGGGTTCCACCCCGCTGGCCGACTGCCTGAACCAGGCCGACTGCGCCACCCTGTTGCTGGGCGGCCCGTCCCCGGACGCGCCGGCGACCGAGTACGCGCTGGACAGCAACGACACCCGCATGCAGCAGGTGACCTACGCGGGCGGCAAGCTGTACGGTGCCTTGGACACGGCGGTCAAGCTGCACGGCACGGCGAAGGCCGGTGTCGCCTGGTACATCGTGCGGCCGAGCCAGGGCCGGTCGCTGTCGGCGAGCCTGGCCAGGCAGGGCCAGCTGGGCGTGTCCGGCAACAACATCACCTATCCGGCGATCGGCGTGACCGCCGGGGGCAAGGGCGTCATGGCCTTCACCCTCGTCGGTGACGGGTTCTACCCGTCCGCGGCGTACGCCAGCTTCGATGGCAACTCCGGTGCTGGATCGATCTTCGTGGCCAAGGCGGGCGCCGGCCCCGAAGACGGCTTCGCCGGGTACCAGGTATTCAACGACCCGGATCCGGCCCGCCCGCGTTGGGGCGACTACGGTGCCACCGCCGTCGACGGAGGCAGCATCTGGATCGCCAGCGAGTACATCGGCCAGACCTGCACCTTCGCGCAGTACACCGCCAGCCCGTTCGGCCTGTGCGGCAACACGCGGACCGCGCTGGCCAACTGGGACACCAGGATCAGCCTGATCAGGCCGTGACAACCAGACCGTGAACGAGGTCCGGGGCCGCCCACCGCACGGTGGGCGGCCCCGGCCGGACGGTCACTGGTGGCGTACCCGGTCCACCACGTAGTCGTACAGGAAGACGGCGAGCAGCCCGCCGAGCACCGGGCCCACCAGGTACACCCAGATCGTGGACCAGTGCGAACCGCCGCCGGCGATGGTCAACGCCAGCTCCGGGCCGATGGTACGGGCCGGGTTGAGCGAGGCGCCGCTGACCGTTCCGACGGCGAGGATGCTGCCGCCCACCGCGATACCGACGCCGAGCCCGGCGAAGCCGAACGGCACCCGCTCCCGGACGCAGAGCAGGTACACCGCCGACACCAGCAGGAAGGTGCCGGCCATCTCGCCGATCAGCGCGCCGACCGTGGAGAAGCCCGGCGCCACGTGGGTGGTCCCCAGGCCGGCGCGTACGCCCACCCCGCCGGTGACCGCCCAGACCAGCAGCCCTGCGATGAACCCACCGGTCAGCTGTGCCCCGATGTAGGCTCCCGCGTTCGGCCAGGAGATGCGCTTGCGGGCGGCCAGCGCGATGGTGACCGCCGGGTTGACGTGTGCTCCCGAGACGGCACCGAAGGCCCAGACCGCGATGGCCAGCGCGAAGGCGTGTGCCAGGGCGACCCGGACCACATCACCGCCGGCGAGGGTACCGGCTGCGGCGCCGAAGAACACCAGGAAGAACGTGCCGACGACTTCGGCGACCAGGCGGGGGACGAGGGTGCGCATGAGGACGACCTCCGGGGTGAAGGAACCGCGACGCCGATCACGGTCGCTTCAATATAGAGGGCAGTCATCCTCTTGCGGGGTCCCCCGGACGCCCCCCTGGGGGCCTAAATCAGGTTCAGCCGGGGTACCGGGTCAACGGCCGCAGGCGCAGCTCGGACCGCCGGAGCAGCCGTTGGCGTGCCGCCGGCGGCGCGACCACCACCAGGCGAGGCCAGCGAGCGCGGCGAGTACGACGGCGACGCCGGGCAGCCAGGCATCGGCGATTGCCCATCCGGTGCCGGTGAGAATGCCGGCGGCCGCCAGTACCGGGATGAGGCAGCACAGCGCGCAGGCGATCCCGGCCAGGCTGGTCAGTCCCGACGGCAGCACCCGCCGGGCGCGCCGGGCCAGCCGGCCGGCCGGGCCGGCCGGCTCAACCAGCCTCGACATCGGCGCCCTCCTCCCGGCCGGCGAACGGGATCGGGCAGCACGGCTCGCCGGCGCAGGCGACCAGGTCGTCGCAGCCGGCCGCGAGCGCGGTCCGGAGCGTACCGGCGACCACGTGCAGCTCGGCGATTCTCGCCTCCACCTCGGCCAGCTTGGCGGCCGCCCGCACCTGCAGCCCGGCCTCGCCGCGCCGATGACTGCCGCGCTCGGCCGGGCCGGCGTCGAGCAGCTCGGCGACCTCGTCCAGGCTGAAGCCGAGCCGCTGGGCGGCCTTGATGACCCGCAGCACCGTCACCGTCTCGGCCGGATAGACCCGGTGCCCGCCCGGCGTCCGGTCCGGCTCGGTGAGCAGGCCGCGGCGCTCGTAGTAGCGCAGCGTCTGCGGATTGACGCCGGCCGCCGCGGCCAGCTGGCTGCTGCGCAACCCGCTCACCGGGAGACCAGCCGTTCCAGCGCGTCGAGCACGTCCCGGTGCGCGTCGGGTACGGCGATCTCCAGCCGCAGCCCGTCCTCGGCACGGGTGAAGGTGAAGCTGAAGAAGGAGCAGCAGGCGCTCTCCCGGGCGGCCAGCTCCCGGGCCGCCTGCTCCGCGGCCGGATCCAGCAGCCAGCGCAGCCCGGTGGGCGAGAGCCGGCGCTGCTCGCGCAGCGCGCCGGCGAACAGCTCGTCGAACTCCGCCACCCGCTGCGTACGCTCCACTGTGGACAATGTGCAGGCGTCGGGTACCCACGCCTCGTCGTTCGCGGTCATGCCCCGACGGTAAACCCGTACCGTGGTACCGGATGCAACCCTCACCGGGCCCTCGGTCAGCGGGACCTCGGTCAGCGGGCCGGCCGGTCAGCGGGCATTGTGGGCGGCCAGGAAGATCTGTGCCA
>JAFMQQ010000496.1:355-3450 GCA_017354595.1 Micromonosporaceae bacterium | reverse complement strand
AGAGCGGCCGACGGGAATCGAACCCGCACCGTCAGTTTGGAAGACTGAAGCTCTGCCATTGAGCTACGGCCGCGCCGCCCGGGCGAGCCGGGCGCCGACCAAGCGTACCGGTTGGCGACGCCCTCGCGCTCCTGACATTCCTGCCCGCCGAGCGGAGCATCGTCCTGAGCGCATACACTTCACCACGCCACGGGGTGTGGCGCAGTTTGGTAGCGCACTCGCTTTGGGAGCGAGGGGCCGTGGGTTCAAATCCCGCCACCCCGACATCACAGGCACCAGGGCCGCCGGCCAGCAGGGAGAATCACCGTGAAGAGCACCGTCGAGACTCTGAGCCCCACCCGGGTCAGGCTCGCCATCGAGGTGCCGTTCGTTGAACTCGAACCCAGCCTGAAGAAGGCGTACCGGGAGATCGCGCAGCAGGTCAACATCCCCGGGTTCCGCCAGGGTCGGGTACCCGCAGCCGTCATCGACCAGCGGATCGGGCGCGGCGCGGTGCTGACCGAGGCGGTCCAGGAGGCGATACCGGCCCAGATCCTCGCGGCGGTACGGGAGCATGACGTGAAGAGCCTCGGGCGTCCCGAGGTCGAGATCACCGAGCTCGCCGACGGGCAGCCGCTGAAGTTCACCGCCGAGCTCGACGTTCGGCCCCAGATCACCCTGCCTGACCTGGGCGCGATCACGGTCACCGTGGACAAGATCGAGGTCAACGAGGACGAGGTCGACCAGCAACTCGCCGCGCTTCGGGAGCGGTTCGCCACGCTCAAGACCGCCGAGCGGGCCGCCCAGGTCGGCGACTACGTACAGATCGACCTGAACGCGACCGTCGACGGCACGGAGGTACCCGGGGGCAGTGCGACCAATGTGTCGCACGAGGTCGGCAGTGGCCAGCTCGTACCGGGGCTCGACGAGGTGCTCGCCGGGATGGCGGCTGGCGAGTCGACCACCTTCCAGACCGAGCTGGTCGGCGGGGAGTACGCCGGCCGCCAGGCCGACGTGGCGGTGACCGTACGCGGCGTCAAGCAGAAGGAGCTGCCTCCGCTCGACGATGACTTCGCCGGGCTGGCCAGCGAGTTCGACACCATCGACGAGCTGCGCTCGGATCTGCGCGAGCGGCTGACCCGGGTACGCCGGGTGGAGCAGCTGTACAGCGCCCGCGACAAGGCGCTGGATGCGCTCGTCAACGCGGCCGACGTACCGGCGCCGGAGGGTGTCGTGTCGCAGGAGGTGGAGAGCCGCAAGCAGGCCATGGCCGACGAGCTGGAGCGGATAAGCGTCAGCATGGACGACTACCTCAGCTCCGAGGGCAAGACCGCGGAGCAGGTGGATGCCGAGCTGACCGAGGCCGCCGCGAACGGTGTCAAGGTCCAGCTCCTCCTGGACGCGCTGGCCGACCAGGAGAAGCTGGAGGTCTCCGACGAGGAGTTCGGCCACGAGGTGGTACACCGGGCGCAGCGCGCCGGCGTCGAGGTGCAGAAGTATTACGACCAGCTGGTGCGCTCCGGCGTGGCGGCGACCGTCTACGGCGACGTACGCCGGGGCAAGGCGCTCGCGCAGGTACTGGAGCGGGTGAAGATCGTCGACTCGGACGGTGAGCCGGTCAGCCTGGAGGAGATCCGGCGTGGGGCCGGCGACGCCGACGCCGACTCACACGACCACGAGCACGACTCCCACGACCACGACTGACCCGACCACGAGTCGCACCGGCGCGCCGCTGAGCACCCCGCTGGGTAAGCCCGGAGCGAACAGCGGTCGATCCGCCACTCTGTGGCCGGTTCAGGCGGTTACTGTCGCGGTATGACCGACCTGATTCTCCCCACCGCGCGCGGCGCCGAGCAGCTCGGCGGCAACCTGGACGACGCGGTATACAACCGGCTGCTGAAGGAGCGGATCATCTTCCTCGGCAGCGAGGTGACCGACCAGGTTTCCAACCGGATCTGCGCCCAGCTGCTGCTGTTGGCCGCGGAGGACCCGGCCCGTGACATCTGGCTGTACATCAACTCGCCGGGCGGCTCGGTGTACAGCGGCATGGCGATCTACGACACCATGCAGCTGGTCGCCAACGATGTGGCCACGGTGGCGATGGGCATGGCCGCATCGATGGGACAACTGCTGCTGTGCGCCGGCGCCAAGGGCAAGCGATACGCGTTGCCACACGCGCGGATCATGATGCATCAGCCATCCGGTGGTATCGGCGGTACCGCGTCGGATATCGCGATCCAGGCCGAGCAGATGCTCTACACCAAGCGGATGTTCCAGGAGCGGGTCGCGTTCCACACCGGACAGACCCAGGAGCAGATCGAGGCAGACTCGGACCGTGATCGCTGGTTCACTGCCGAGGAGGCCCGGGACTACGGTTTTATCGATCAGGTCATTACCGGGGCGCGCCAGGTACCGGCCGGCGCCGGGACCCTGCAATAGGAGGACTCAGACAATCGTGGACGTCTACAACCGCTATGTCCTCCCGTCCTTCGTCGAGCGGACCTCGTACGGGATCAAGGAGTCCAACCCGTACAACAAGCTCTTCGAAGAGCGGATCATCTTCCTCGGCGTGCAGATCGACGACGCCTCGGCCAATGACGTGATGGCCCAGCTGCTGACGCTGGAGTCGACCGACCCGGACCGGGACATCGTCATGTACATCAACTCTCCGGGTGGCTCGTTCACCGCGATGACCGCGATCTACGACACGATGCAGTACATCCGGCCGGACATCTCGACGGTCTGCCTCGGCCAGGCGGCGAGCGCGGCGGCGGTACTGCTGGCCGCCGGTACGCCCGGCAAGCGGATGGCGCTGACCAACTCCCGGATCATCATCCACCAGCCGGCCACCGAGGGCGGATACGGCCAGGGTACGGACATCGAGATCCAGGCCCGGGAAATCCTGCGGATGCGTACCCAGCTGGAGGAGATTCTGGCCCGGCACAGCGGTCGCGATGTGGAGCAGATCCGCAAGGACATCGATCGAGACAAGATTCTGACGGCCGCGGAGTCCAAGGAGTACGGGCTGGTCGACCAGGTACTGGCCAGCCGCAAGAAGACGCTGGTCGCGGCCCGGGCGGCCGGGTAGCGACCCGCCGACCGCGACCCGGCGCCCG
>JAFMQQ010000496.1:0-345 GCA_017354595.1 Micromonosporaceae bacterium | reverse complement strand
GCGCCGGGTCGCGGCGGTGTGCCAACCTGGGCCAACGACACCCCGCTGGGGGTCGACACTTACCGGCCACGAGCAGGTACCGTCAAACCTGCATGGACTCGCAACGGGGCTCGTCAACGCAGGGAGAACGTAGGTGGCACGGATCGGCGACGGCGGCGACCTACTCAAGTGCTCCTTCTGCGGCAAGTCGCAGAAGCAGGTGAAGAAGCTCATCGCGGGGCCCGGCGTGTACATCTGCGATGAGTGCATCGACCTCTGTAACGAGATCATCGAGGAGGAGCTGGCCGAGTCGTCCGAGGTGAAGTGGGACGACCTGCCCAAGCCCATTGAGATCTGCGAATTCCT
>JAFMQQ010000495.1 GCA_017354595.1 Micromonosporaceae bacterium | reverse complement strand
GCCGGACCGTCCACTTCGGTCAGTTGCTGGCGCAGCACGTGGCTCATCGTCACCGCGTGCACCTCCTCCGGCGCGCCGGCGGTGACCGAGGTGATGCCGTAGGGAGCGGCGGTCCTGTGCCAGACCTGCCGGCGGCGGCGCGGCGGCGCCAGGTCGTTCGCGCGCTTCACGGCGAGGTAGGAGGCCTGGTCCCGCAGCGACCACTCCCACTCCCGCTTGTTCAGGAAGCCGGTCGGGCTGGGGAACAGTTCGTTGTTCACCGTCGTCTCGATCTGGAAGATCTTGACCTGGTCGGCGAGTACCGCCGCCATCCGGTTGTACGAGTGGTGCATCGCGGAGTTCGGCGGGTCGTTGAAGGAGCGCGAGTGGCGCAGCGTATGCACGTTGTGGTGGTGCTTGAGGCTGCGGTAGGAGGCGAGCCCGACCGATACCGACTTCGGCCCGCCACTCATCGCGGTCAGCGTCACGTTCACATACACCACGAGGTCGCTCTCGGCCGCACGGCGGTTGATCTCCACCAGCTCGCCCTGCCCGGTGGTGCCCACCTCGACCAGGTTGGCCCGATCCTCGGCGTCGTGGTTGCGCAGGTGTCCCGGGTAGAAGGAGCGGTACACCCGCTCGCCGACCGTACGCTTCAACTCCGCGGGTGTCATCCTGCGGTGCAGCGAGTTGCCCGCGATCAGCTCGACGTCGTCCACACCCGCCGTGGCGGCCAGCTCCAGCACGTGTTCTATCACCCGCTGCCGGATGTCGGGAGTCTTCATCGGTGGCAACGGGATGGACAGGTCGTCGAAGACGATGGTGAGTCTCATCCCCGGATGCAGCAGTTCGCGCAGCGGCTCCCGGCCCAGCGGGTTCTCCAGCGCGTACCGGATCTCGGCGTCCACATCGCGCAATCCCGGCAGCGACTCGGGCGGGTAGATGACGCGGGTACCGAGCGGGAAGCGTTCCAGCCGGAAACCCTCACCCTCGTGTACCAGCAGAGCGGGCGTCCGCTCGTCGACCTCCAGCACGAACCCGGGCCTAGACATGACTACTCCTTGGTGGGGTCGAAGGCGACTTTGACGGTACCCAGGCGGCCGGCCGCGTTGGCGTGGCCGATCGCCTCGCGCCACCGGGACAGCGGATACACCGCGTCCACATACCCGGAGAGCGGGGCATCCTGCGCGAGCGCGAGCGCGTCCGGGAAGTCCCGGCCGCCGGAGGCGTAGGCGCCGACCAGTTGCAGCTCGCGGAACCAGACCGGGGTCAGGTCGGTACCGGCGTTGGGCATGCCGGAGAGGACCACGGTGCCACCGGCGCGGACCAGGCGCAGGGCGGTGGACAGGCCGGAGCCACCGGTGCATTCGAAGGCGATCTCGGCGCCACCCAGCAGGTACTCGTCGCCGAAGTCCGGGCGGGCCAGGAAACCGCCGGTGGCGCGGCGCAGCGCGCGGGCCGCCCGGTCGGTGGTGAAGATCTCGGTGGCACCCAGCTCGCGGGCCCGCTCCCGCTGGTGCGCGTGCTTGGCGATGGCGTAGATCGGACCCACCTTGGTGCATTCGCGCAACGCCAGGATGGTGAGCAGGCCGACCGTACCGGCGCCGACGACGATCACCGCCGCCCCGTCCGGTACCGCTATCCGGCGCACGGTGTGGATGGCGCAGGCGAGCGGCTCGACCAGCACCGCCCGGGTTGTGTCCAGAGTGGACGGTACCCGGTGCAGCTGGGATTCGTGCGCGACCAGCATCCGGCTCCACCCGCCGCCGGTGTCGGCGCAGTACCCGGTCTGGATGCCCGGCGCCACCGCACCCGCCGTGACGTGGTTGCACCTGCTGTGCGCGCCGGCATCGCGGGCCGCACTGGCATCGGGGGCAGCACTGGCATCGCGGGCCCCGCCGGCCTCGCCCGGCCGGACCGAACCAGCACAGTGCTCGCACGGCGCGACCGCGCGCGGCAGGCAGCCGAGCACCGGGTCGACCACGACCCGGCTGCCGCGCGGCAGCGACGGCAGGTCGTCCAGCGTCTCGCCGACCACCTCGTGCCCGGGTGTGAACGGCATCGAGATCACGGCCGACAGGTACGGCGAGTTGCGCCCGGTGAGCAGGCCGAGCTCCGAGCCGCAGATGCCGGAGAGCAGCGGGCGGACCCGAGTCCACTGTGGACCCGGCAGCCTCGGCTCGCGCCGGTTCACCAGGCGCAGCGGGGAGAAGTTCGCGGCGATGACGCCGGCGGCCCGGCCGCCGGCCCGGGTCGAGGTCGCGGCCCGGCCGGCGAAGTAGCGTGCCGGCGACCGGTGGTATTCAAGGCCGAGGATCATGTCCGACCTCCCTTTGGCCGCCCCGACTTCATTGAAGTTGTGGTTATGGCGGAGCCGATAACCACAACTTCAATGAAGTTGTGCGCACCGGCGGCGCTCATGTCAGCGTCTCCAGCATCGCCTCCGGGGCCGGCAGGGTGTACGCCGTCCAGTCGGCGACCGGCCACTGCTTCTGCCGCGCATGCCGGTACAGGTGCGGGTCCGGGTTCACCGCGACCGGGTGCCCGACCGTCTCCAGCAGCGGCCGGTCCGAGTAGCTGTCCCCGTACGCGTGGCAGCGGGACAGGTCCAGCCCGGCCGCGTTCGCGTACCGGCGCAGCCAGGCGGCGCGCGCCTCGCCGACCAGGGGCGGGGTCTCCAGGTAGCCCGAGTAGACCCCGTCCCGCGCGTGCAGCCGGCTCGCGATCACCTCATCGAAGAGCACCGCGAGCGGCTCCACCAGCACGTCGACCGCGCCGGTGATGAGCACTGTGCGGTGCCCGGCCGCCCGGTGCCTGCGTACCCGCCGGATCGCCTCCGGGTACGCCCGGCGCAGCAGCGCGTCGCCGAGCTGCTGCCGGACCAGCCGGCGCAGCTGGGCCTCCGACGCACCGGCGTACCGGCGGACGAAGGTGCGCACGAACTCACCCCGGTCCCGCCGCTCCGCCATCAGGTACTGGGGCATCCGCCGGGCCAGGTCGGCCAGTTCGGACGGCCACCGCCCGCGGGGCAGGTCGGCCAGCCGCGCCCAGAGATAGTTCTCGATGACGTTGGAGGCGACCAGGGTTCCCTCCAGGTCGAAGACCGCGGCGACCGCCCGGTCGGCGGTGGGCACGACCGGGGGCAGCGCCCGGGCCGACGAGCGGCGGCCCGCGGTCGCCTTGCGCATGGTGCCGGTGATCGCCGGGCAGTGGATCTTCTGGATGTATATCTCCCAGTCGATCGCCGCCGCGTCGAAGCCGTGCTCGGCCTGCCGGTGGTGCGGCAGCGCCCGGTGCAGGGCGAGCAGCTTGGCGTCGGTGTAGATCACCTCTGCCTCGGTGTACACGCCGTAGAGGTCCGCGTACCGGCGCAGGAACTCCAGCTTGTCCTGTTGCTTGCGCAGGTCGCTCTGCCAGCGCCGGGTGCGCCTGCTGCCGGGCGCGGACAGCAGCACCCGCTCGGCGATATCGACCGCCC
>JAFMQQ010000494.1 GCA_017354595.1 Micromonosporaceae bacterium | reverse complement strand
CGATGGCGGCAGGCCGGCCCGGCGCGGTCGCCGGGGCGCGGCGCTGGCCACCCGATTGCGCAGCACACCGGGGCGCCTGTCCAGCATGCTGGTCGGGCTGTTGCTGCTCGGTGCGCTGGCCGGAATCCTGACCGTGGTCGGCGTACAGCAGCGCGCCGGCAAGGTCGACCAGGTACGCGACCAGAGCGGTCCGCTGACCGTATCCGCGCAGCAGCTGTACCGGTCCCTCTCCGACGCGGACGCGACGGCCGCCGCCGCGTTCCTGTCCAGCGGTGCCGAGCCACCGCAGCTGCGCACCCGGTACGAGCAGGACATCGCGGCGGCGACCGCGGCGCTCACCGCAGCCGACGCCGGCCGCGGCACCGACCAGGCATCGGTGGCCCAGATCGCCCAGGCGCTACCGGTCTACACCGGACTGGTGGAGACCGCACGCACCAACAACCGGCTCGACCTGCCGGTCGGCGCGGCCTACCTGCGCGAAGCGTCCAACCTGATGCGGGCCCGGCTGCTGCCCGCCGCGCAGCGGCTGTACCAGGAGGAGACCGCCGCACTGGACGCGGACCGGTCGGGCGCGGACGGCTTCCCCTGGGCGGCGGTACCGCTGGTGCTGCTCACCCTGGCCGGGCTGGCGCTGACCCAGCGGTACCTGACCCGGCGCACCAAGCGCCTGTTCAACATCGGGCTGGTGGTCGGTACCGCCGCCGGGCTGGCGATCCTGATCTGGCTGCTGGCCAGCTTCGCCGGCGTATCCGGGCATCTTGGTGCGGGCCGGCGGGACGGTTCGGCGCAGTCGCAGACACTGGTCAGCGCGCGTACCGCCGCGTTGCAGGCCCGGGCGGACGAGGCGCTGACCCTGGTCGCGCACGGCAACGGCGCGGCCTTTGAGGATGACTTCAAGGCGAGCATGACCCGGCTGGTCGGCTCCGACGGCAAGGGCGGCCTGCTCGCCACCGCCCGGGCGGACGCGACCGATCCCGCGGTATCGCGCGCCGTCGCCACCGCCACTGACAACGCGACCGCCTGGCGTACCGCCCACGCCAACCTGCGCCGGCTCGACGACGGCGGCCAGTTCCCGCAGGCGGTACAGCTGGCCCTCGGCGGTACGGCGACCAACTTCACCCAACTCGACACCGCACTCGCCCAGGCGATCGCGAGCACCAGCGCGACTTTCGACCGGCAGGCGGGCCAGGCGGCCGGGGCGCTGTCCGGCGCCGGGATCGGTACCGGCATCCTCACCGTCCTGCTGCTGGTGGGCGTGGCGGTCGGTCTACAGCAACGGATCGCGGAGTACCGATGAGGGTTCGTCTGGGCCGGATGGTCGCACTAGCGGCGGTTCTCATGCTCGCGCTGGCCGGCTGCGGCGGGACGGTGGCACCGGCGGCCGCCCCCGCGCCGACCTTCGCCGCGCCGGTACCGCCGGATGTGGAGGACCCGGCGGCGATACCGGCCGCCGGTGCGGCGGCGGACAACAGCTGCCAGCCGCTGCGCAGCTTCCGGCCGCCGGCCAGCATGCCGCAGCCGGGCCAGATGCCGGCCGGCACGACCATGGCCACCATCGCCAAGCGCGGCCGGCTGGTGCTGGGTACCGACCAGAACAACTACCTGTTCTCCTACCGGGACGCCAGCACCGGGCAGATCGTCGGCTTCGACGTGGACGTCGCGCGCGAGGTGGCCCGGGCCATCTTCGGTGACCCCAACCGGATCCAGATCGTCGCGGTCAGCTCGGCCCAGCGGATCCCGGCGGTACGCGACGGCACCGTCGACCTGGTCGCCCAGACGATGACCATCAACTGCGACCGGTGGAAGCAGGTCTCCTTCTCCACCGACTACTTCGACGCCGGGCAGCGGGTGCTGGTACCGAAGAACTCCAGCGTCACCCGGATCGAGGACCTGGCCGGGAAGAAGGTCTGCTCGGCCAAGGGCAGCACCTCGATCGCGAACCTGGTCGCGGTGAAGGTCACGCCGAAGCCGATCCCGGTCGGGGTCAACGACTGGACCGACTGCCTGGTGATGCTGCAGCAGGACCAGGTGCAGGCGATCTCCACCGATGACACGATCCTGGCCGGGCTGGCCGCCCAGGACCCGAACACCAAACTCGTCGGCCCCCAGTTCACCCAGGAGCCGTACGGTATCGCCATCTCCCAGCAGCACACCGACTTCGTCCGCTTCGTCAACGGGGTGCTGGCGCGGATCCGTGCCGACGGTACCTGGGCGCGGCTGTACGCCAAGTGGCTGGGCGGGACCAGGACTCCGCCGCCCGCGCAGTACAAGGACTGACGGTTGACCGGTCGGGGCGAAGCCGAGCAGGCGCTGGCCGCACTGGGCGCCGGTCACGACCGGATCGCCATGGCGATGTACGCCATCGATGTGCACCCGGCGCTCGGGCTGCTGCGCGGCGGTACGCTCGCCGGTGCCACGGCCGCCCGGTGGCGGGCGATCGAGCCGGAGATCGACCTGCTCTGGGCGCAGTTCGCGGTGCTGGGCCAGCTCCTGGACCGGGTGCGTGGCATCCTCGGCGGGCGCCGGCTCTCCGACGCCGAACAGGCGTCCCTGGACCGGCTGCTGCACCAGCCGGTGGTACCGCTGGACGCGGCCGGGCTGCCGGTCGGCGATCCGGCCGGGTTCGGATCGCCGGTCGCCCCAGGATCGCCGGTAGCTACGGGTTCGCCGGTGGCCGCGGGTTCTCCGGTCGCGGCCGGGGTGGTGGCGTCCCAGCTGACGTTCGCCCAGCTGGCTACCGGGCTGGAGCAGCGGACCGCGGTCATCGCCAACCTTCTGTCCGAAGTGGACATAGCCTGGACGGCGGTGAGCGGCCGGGTGGCGGCGCTCGCCGAGCGGGTCGAGGCGGCCGCGGCGCTCGCCGATGGCTTCGGCGACAGCCAGACCGCGCAGCAACTGCGGGACGGGCTGGCCGAAGTGCACCGGCTCGACCTGGGCGACCCGCTCACGGCCGCGCCGCAGGGAACGCTCGCGGTGGCGGCCGCCTTCCGGCTCTCCACAATGGACTCCCAGCTCGATACGGCGACGCAGCGGCTGGCGGAGCTGGCCGCGTGGCGCGACGGGTACCCGCAGCGGGCCCAGGCGCTGCGGGCACTGGTGGATGAGGTGGCCGCCGGCGAGGCGGCGCTGGCCGCGGCCCGGGCGAACGTGGTGGCGAAGATCGCCGATCCCGGGCTGGGCGCGGCGGTCTCCGGGGCCGCTGCGGTACTGCGGGCGCGATTGTCCACAATGGATGGCACCTACCAGGACGCCCGGCAGGGAGAGCCGGGCGCCTGGCAGCGGCTGGCGAACGACGCGGCGACGCTGGAGGAGTCGGCCCGGCGGGCCAGCGCACGCTGCGCCGAACAGGCGAGTCTCGCGAATGGACTGATCGAGCGGCGGGACGAGCTGCGTGGCCGGTTGTCGGCGTACCGGGCCAAGGCTGCGCGCAGCGGGTTCGCCGAGCACCAGGCCCTGAC
>JAFMQQ010000493.1 GCA_017354595.1 Micromonosporaceae bacterium | reverse complement strand
ACGTCGTCCCACAGCTGCCGCCGGTACCGACGATCCTCCATAGTGGACGGATTGGCGAGGCGCTCCCAGGCGGCCGCGTCGCGGTCGGCGTACAACTGGGCGAGGTGGGCCACGGTCGCCGCGTCGATGTCCAGCCCGCCGATATCACCCCGACCATCCACCGCGAGCACCTGGAACCCGTCCGCGGTGCGGGCGACCACGGACGCGTCGAAGGTACCGGCGCCCAGGTCGTGCACCACGATCGCCTTGGCCGCGGGTACCTGCCGGCCGAGCACGTTGACGAAGTACGCCGCCGCGGCGACCGGCTCCTCCACCAGGCGTACCTCGCCGAGCCCGGCCCTGGCGGCCGCGGCGCGGAGCAGGTTCCGGCGCGGTGCCGCCCAGGCCGCCGGACAGGTCATCGTGGTCGCCGGGATCTCGCCCCCGGCCGTACGCCGGGCCTCTTCCAGCACCCGAGCGAGTACCGCGGCGAACAGGTCCACCACCGGAACCTCGGTGTCACCGAGCAGTACGCTGCCGTCGTCGATGCGCCGCTTCGGGTTGGGCTCGTACCGGGCCGGGTCGACCCGGGCGCTGTGCACGGCGTCCCGCCCGGTCAGCAGGCTCACCGCACCGCCCGGCTGGGCGGTGCCCGGCTGGGCGGTGGTGCCCGGCTGGCCCGGCTCGGCGTACACCGCGGAGGGCAGCAGCGTGTTGCCGTCGAACAGCAGTGGCTTGGCGCGCCCGTCCGGCCAGCGCAGTACGGCCACGGTGTTGGAGGTACCGAGGTCTATCCCCAGCGCGTATCCGGTCTCGGGCACGTGATCGAGTCTAGGTGCGGGACGCTGGGCGGCGATCGCCCCGCCTCGGTCCGCTTGCCGACGCCGGGCGCGCGGCGCGGGTACGGACGTGATCGGGTCGGCTATCCTCCGGTGGCATGCCCTTCGCCCGCCGCGACGCGCGCAGCAAGGCGATCGCCGGATTCTGGCACTGGTGGCCGGGCGCGCGTGGCCGGATCGAGGCCGCGATCAACTCCGGCGAGTGGGGGGATCTCCCGGATGAGGTCGGCAACCGGATCGCCGCCATCCATCCGGACCTGCAGTGGGAGTTCACCAGGGGTGGTACCGCCAGCCATGCGCTGATCGTCACCGCAGCCGGAGTCCCCGAGCTGCGGGCCGCCGCCGCGCGCTGGCACGCCGCGGCTCCGGCCGCCGACCGCACCTGGGAGTACCACCGCACGCGCCAGCCGGATCCGGCCTTCCGCACCGTGATGCTGAACCTGGCCGGCCACGAGATACGGCTGCAGGACACCCGGTTCGCGTTCCTGCTCGACCCCGACCGGTGCGAGATCGACGTGGTCTGCCACCACCCGGTCTTCGCCGAAGCCCCGGAAGAGGTCCAGCGGCAGGTCCCCTTCCTGGTACTGGACTGGTTGCTGGGCGAGGAGGCGGTCGAGTTGTGGATCGGCGGGGTGGCGCCGCAACGGACGCTCCCCGACGATGCCCTGCCGCCGCAGGCGCTGGCCGAGCAGGTGGCCCAACTCGCGGCGGAGTACGCCAAGCCGGTGTGGGCGCTGGTCACCGCGCGCGACCGGGAGGGGTACCCGATGCTGGCCACCATCGTGCGGCCGTTGAAGTCGGCCCGCTGGCCACGCTTCGATACACACCTGGCGATCTGCCTGCCGTACCAGCAGAACAGCACCGGCCTGCCGACCGATGACGCGCTGCGCGAGCTGCGAGCCTTCGAGGACCGGTTGACCGCGACGCTGGGCAGCGACGGTGAGCTGGTCGCACACGAGAGCCATCGGGGCCGCCGGACGTTGCACGTCTACGCCGACGACGAAAGTGCGATCCCACAACTGGTGCAGCGGGCGGCCGCGACCTGGCCGGGCCGCAACGCCACGGTCAGCCGGGAACGGGATCCGGCCTTCACCGCCGTCGCCCACCTGCGCCCGTAGCGGCAACAGGTTCAGGTGCCGGTGAAGTTGGGCTTGCGCTTCTCGACGAAGGCGGTCATGCCCTCGGTACGGTCCTGGGTGGCGAACAGGCCGGCGAACAACTGGCTCTCCCAGGCCAGGCCGGCCGCCAGATCCATGGACAGGCCACCATCGACCGCCAGCTTCGCCGCCCGAAGCGCCTGAGCCGGGCCGCCCAGATAGCGGGATACCAGGTCCACCGCGGCCTGGTACACCTCTGGCGCCGGTACCACCCGGTCGACCAGGCCGATCGCCAGCGCCTCCGCCGCGTCCACCAGCCGGCCGGACATGATGATGTCCTTGGCCCGCGCGGGTCCGACCAGCCGGGGCAGCCGCTGGGTGCCGCCCGCGCCGGGGATCACCCCCAGGTTGATCTCCGGCTGGCCGAGCTTCGCGTCCTGTGCCGCCACCCGCCAGTCGCAGGCCAGCGCCAGCTCGCAGCCGCCGCCCAGCGCGTACCCGGTGACAGCGGCGACCACCGGTTTGGGGATGCGCGCCACGGCGTCGAAAGCCGAGGAGAGGGCCGGCGCCCGAGCCGTCATGTCCACATAGGACATTGTGGCCATCTCCTTGATATCCGCGCCGGCGGCGAATACCTTCTCCCCGCCGTACACGATAACGGCTCGAACATTCTCGTCAGCGGAGAGTGAGATTGCCGCGGCGCGTAACTCCTCCTGCAGCTGCGCGTTGAGGGCGTTCATCGGTGGCCGGCTCAGCGTGATGGTGCCGATCCCGTCGGCGACTTTGCTCTGCACGAACATTGGGAAAGGGTACGATGATCCCCGGCCGGCTGGCCCCGCGTGCCAGCTCGCTGGTCGGATGAACCGCAGGCATCGACGGTGCGTACTTCCCTGCGTAGGGGACAGACCCCCGCACGCCCCGCGACAGACCAGCGACAGTGAGCCGACCGTCCAGATAGGACGAAACCCGGTGGACTACACAGATCTGCGCCGGCAGGCGGCCCCGGAGGCCGCGCCGGACGGGCGTCCAGGATGGGACGCCCCATCCCGTAGCGGGGCACCTGGATGGGACGCTCCGTCACCGCCCGCTACCCCGATGTGGAGGGACCTCACCCAACCTCGGGCACCGGAGACCGACGAGCCCCCGTGGTTCGAGGAGCCGGACGAGCGCCGGACGCCCCGGCACCGGACAGTTGCGCCGGAGGCGTACTTCGATGACGACCGGTCCTGGCAGACGCGGCCCGAGGTCGATCCGGGCTGGGACATCGCGCCGCCGGACGACCCACGCTGGGACGACCGGCGCCCGGACGACCTGCGCCCCGACGACCTGCCCCCGGACGACCCGCGCTGGGCTGGCCCGCGGGGCGAGCACCGCCGCCCGCTCACCGAGGACGAGGACTGGGTCGACCAGCCGCCCGAGGAGGACGACGAGCAGGCCGAGCCGCGCCACGCCGCGGTCGACACCAACCTCGAAGCCGCCTGGCAGAACTACCTCGCCGAACAGGAGGTCCCCGGTGCGCCCGACGAGGGCGGGCGGCGGCTGGT
>JAFMQQ010000083.1 GCA_017354595.1 Micromonosporaceae bacterium | reverse complement strand
GTGAACCCGACGGCGAGGGCGCGGTGCCGGTCGGCGATGGCGTGGGCGAGGGACCCGGCGAACTCGGGCTGGGCGACGGCGTCGGGACACCGCCGATGGTGAAGCTCCGTCGCGGGTACAGATTCACCCAGCGGCCATCCTTGTTGTACGCCACCCAGTAGACGTAGGTGCCGGGACTCGAGAATGACCGGCTCCGGCGAAGAACCGTGGACGAGGTGCCGACCGGGAATGCCAGCGCGTGCGGGAAGTCCACCCGGGAACCGTCGGGCGCCCGTACCGCGATGGCGACCTCGGTCAGAGTGGTGCTTCTCCTTGCCACGAGTGTCGCGCTGGCGGTCAGGGCCTGGCCGGTGGGGACGTTGGCGGGGTCCACACTCAACGCCGTCACCGTCACCGGCGTGGGGCGCACCGGCAGGGTCGTGGCGGCCGCGACGCCACCGGTCACGATGGCGACCGCGATGGCGAGCGGTACCAGCAGGCCGACCCAGCGGGGATGGCGGCGGTGGCGCCTGATCCGGGGGCGGATGGTGTATCGGGCCCGGTCCGGGGGACAGCGGTTCACGAGCATCCCTTCGTACGCCCGCGAGGTGAGCTGTCGGGTTCGGGCGCGAAGGTTGCCCGGCCGGTCTCCCGGCTTCACCCCGAGGCGCTGCATCGGCGGCGCCGTTGTGGTTCCCCCACTCCTGCCCTTGCTGCTTCGTTGTGACGCACCGTCCGGTGGGCAGGACTCGGCGTGTCCGGCCGGTGCCGCCGGCCATTGATCCGGCGCTTTGCCGAGCACAACGGAGGCGATCATAATCAGGTCACGGCTTGGCGCGTGCCGAATCGATGATGGGCGAGATTCCGGTCGCCATCGGTCCACAGTAGACGGCAGTACCCGAGGAGGAATCGTGACACAGGTGGACATCCGGTCCGGGCATGGAGAGCTGCCCACATACGTCGCCACGCCATCGACGCCCGGGCCGTGGCCGGGTGTTGTGGTCATCCACGACGCGATGGGCATGGGGCAGGATCTCCGCAACCAGGCGGACTGGCTCGCCGGTGCGGGCTTCCTCGCGGCCGCGCCGGACCTGTTCTTCTGGGGCCGGCAGCTGACCTGCCTACGCCAGGCATTCCTGGACATGCGCCGGCGCCAGGGCCAGACCTTCGACGACGTGGAGGCGGTACGGGGCTGGCTGGCCGCGCGGGAGGACTGCACGGGCCGGATCGGCGTGGTCGGCTTCTGCTTCGGCGGCGGCTTCGCGCTGCTGCTCGCGACGGCACGCCCGGGGGGTGAGGTCTCTGGTGGGCAGTCCGGCCACGGGTTCGCGGTCGCCAGTGTCAACTACGGCATGGTGCCGAAGCACGCCGGGAACCTGGTCACCGGCGCATGCCCGATCGTGGGCAGCTTCGGCAAGCGGGACCGGACGCTCTCCGGCGCGGCCGGGCGGCTGGAGGCGGCGCTGTCGGCGGCGGGCGTACCGCATGACATCAAGGAGTATCCCGGGGCGGGGCACGCTTTCCTCAACGACCACCGGGCGGCCGGCGACCACATCCCGCTGATGATCCGGCTCACCAGCCCGGTCATGGGTTTCGGTCCGCACCAGGAGGCAGCCCGGGACGCCCGCCGCCGCATCGTCGAGTTCTTCAACACCCACCTCGATGTGGCAGGGTCGCCGGCCAGCTAGCCCCACCCTTGCCTTCGACGGCCGTACCACGCTCGACCGGCTCGCCGTGGTCAGCGCGGCGACCGTCTACTTGAGACACCCGCGGCGCGGGGCGTTCCGGAGCGGCTGTCAGGTGGCGACGCGATGACAACCGGGACAAGCCGCACAGCCACCTGCCCGCGGTCAGCAGCGTGACCGGACGCGTCTGCGCCACTTCGGGTGTGGTACGCGGTGACACCGGCCGGCGGCGGCGCGAGCGCGTATGCCCGACCCGGCGCCGGGCCGCCGGCGCGCTACACGCGCGCTAATGCGCGTCGTACACTTCGGCGATGACGGCGACGCAACCCCGGGTACCCCAGCCCCCGAGCCAGCGCCGCGGGCGCCGGCGCGGTGAGTTGACGGTCGCCGCCGTGGCACGGCTGGCCGGAGTATCGGCGCCGACCGTATCGAAGGTCCTCAACGGACGCGCCGGCGTCGCGGTCAGCACCCGGCGCCGGGTGGAGGCGGTACTGCTCGAGCACGGGTACCAGCGCCCCGATGCGATCGCTCCCGCAGCGATCCTCGAAGTCGCCTTCCATCAACTGGAGAGCCACCTGGCGGTGGAGATCATGCGCGGCGTCGAGCAGGTCGCCCGCGAGCAGGAGCTGGCGGTCGGCTTCACCGAACTCTCCGGCCGGGACGGGGGTAGCCGGACCTGGACCGACGAGGTACTCGCCCGCCGGCCGACCGGCGTCATCGTCGTCTACTCCGACCACACCGCGCAGCAGCAGGCGCAGCTGGCCGCCAGCGGCATTCCGTTGGTGGCGCTGGATCCGACCGGGCAGCCGCTGCACTCGACCCCGTCGGTCGGTGCCACCAACTGGAGCGGTGGCCTGTCGGCGACCCAGCACCTGCTGGATCTGGGGCACCGCCGGATCGCCATCCTCACCGGACCGGCGGACTACCTGTGCTCGCGGGCCCGGCTGGACGGGTACCGGGCCGCGATGGACGCCGCCGGGGTACCCGTCGACCCACGGCTGATCAAGGTCGGCCGGTTCTGCGTACCGGACGGGCTGGCCTTCGGCACCGACCTGCTGCGGATGCGGGACGCGCCGACCGCCATCTTCGCCAGCAACGACCTGCTGGCGATCGGGGTCTACGAGGCGGCCCGCCGGGCCGGCGTCGATATCCCGGGCCAGCTCTCGGTGATCGGCTTCGACGATATGGAGTACGCGCGCTGGTGCGGCCCGCCGCTGACCACGGTGCGGCAGCCGCTGGTGGATATGGGCGCCACGGCCGCCCGGCTGATCCTGACCCTCGCCGCCGGACACCGGCCGGCACAGACCCGGATCGAACTGGCGACCACGCTGGTTCTCCGGCAGAGCACCGCCGCCGTCGCCTGACCCTTCTCCCGCCGTGCCGTTGTGGTCCCGGCGGGCTGGTGGCTGCTTGCGCATCGAAACGAGTCAGACGATACTGAGAAACCATTCGATCCGAGTGCGGTCCGCCGGTCGGTGGCGGTGCGCGTGGAGGGCAACCACGCGGTCGCCCGTTCGGGCGTCGAGTCGTGTTGGGCCGTCACGACGTACGTCTCCCGCGTCCCTGGAAAGGTCCACACTCAGATGAAGCGACACACGTTCAAGGTGCTGGTCGCCGCCGTGGTGATGCCCATCGTCGCGATGATGGTGGTGCTGCTCTCCGGCAGGCCGGCCGCCGCCGCCACCCTGACCCGGGTGACGAACTTCGGCAACAATCCCAGCAATCTCAATATGTACATTTATGTACCTGACCGGGTCGCTGCCCGACCAGCGCTGCTGGTCGCCATCCACTACTGCACCGGTACCGCCTCGGCGCTGTTCAGCGGGTACTTCCACGACTTCGTGACCGCCGCCGACCAGTTCGGCTACATCATCGTGTTCCCGGAGGCGACCCGCAGCGGCCAGTGCTTCGACGTCTACTCACCCCAGGCGCTGACCCGCAACGGCGGCAGCGACCCGGTCGGGATCATATCGATGGTCAACTATGCTAAGGCGAACTTCAACGTGGATCCGAACCGGGTCTACGTCGCCGGTGTCTCCTCCGGCGCGATGATGACCAACGTGATGGCCGCCGAGTACCCGGACGTGTTCAAGGCCGGCTCCGCCTACATGGGCGTACCCGCGACCTGCTTCGCCACCGGCAGCAGCACCAACACCTGGAACAGCCAGTGCGCGGGCGGCCAGATCACCAAGACGGCGCAGCAGTGGGGGGATGCGGCCCGGGCCATGTTCCCCGGTTACACCGGGGCGTACCCGCGGATGCAGCTGTTCCACGGCACCAGTGACAGCACACTGAACTACGTCAACTTCGGTGAAGAGATAAAGCAGTGGACCAACCTGGACGGGGTCAGCCAGAACGCCGTACAGACCGACTCGCCGTTCGCCAGTACCACCCGCACCCGGTACGGAAACACCACTGCCCAGCCGCCGGTGGAGGCGTACAGCGTCGCCGGCGCCGGGCACGAGCTGCCGCGTACCGGGATGGTCGCCTTCGCGATCACCTTCCTCGGGCTGAACCAGGGCAGTACCGGCGGCCCCAGTTCGCAGCCACCGCCGCCACCGAGTTCGAACCCGCCCGCCAGCATCCCGCCACCGCCGCCGGGCGGCTGTACCGCGACGTACTCGATCGTCAACCAGTGGCAGGGCGGCTTCCAGGCGAACGTGAATGTCACCAACGGCTCGTCCGCGCGCTCCGCCTGGCAGGTGGGTTGGACATTCGCGAATGGACAGACGATCACACAGTTGTGGAACGGCACCCTGAGCCAGAGCGGATCGAGCGTGACGGTCCGGAATGTCAGCTACAACGGCACCCTGGGCGCCGGACAGTCCACCTCGTTCGGGTTCACCGGCACCTGGAACGGTACCAACAGCGCGCCGGCGCTGAGTTGCCAGTAGCTGCGCTCCTTGGGTTGGCCGGGTGGGTACCGGCTCAGCCGAGCCAGCCGTACTTGCGCGCGATCCGGATCGCGTCCAAACCGGTTGCGCGCACCGGTCTTGGTTATCACCGCGGAGAGGTAGTTGCGGACGGTACCGGTGGAGAGGTGGAGCCGGCGGGAGATCTCCTCGACCGTGTCGCCCTGCGCGGCGAGACCCAACACCTGCCATTCGATGGTATTGACAGCCCTCTCCGTGTGCGGCTCTTCAGCTCGACCACCACCGGCAGGATCTGGCTGACCATGTAGCCGCCGCACAGCACAACCACGTCCGGCCGGTACGACTGCGCGACCGTCTTCGCGTCGTCAACGTCGATCCGGCCGATCACGAACAGGTTCTCGTGACCGTGCATAATCGCACCGCCGAGCCGGTACCGGCCGTGTCCTTGATCATCAGTATCCGGATCACGATGTCCCCTTGACAGCCCCGCATCGCAGACGGAACACCAGGCGCGCGGGCCGCCCATGCAGGCGCCCAGCCGACACTGGCATGAGTTCGGGACACGATCACCCCGGGCAATGTCCGGGTCGGGTCGGGGAGTGCCCCGATTGTCGGGGCATCACGTCGGTACCAGTGTGATGGCCATGAATACATTGCATGGCCGCGTACGGGTCGCGGCGATCGGCGCTCCGGTTCTGCTGTTCCTGTACGGTGTGCTCCGGCTGATCGACGGGATGGACGGCCACCGCGGTCCCGGCTTCGCCTGGAACCTGGGACACACGCTGTTCCTGATCGCCTTCCTCCTCTTCGGCAGCCTGGTGGTCGGGTTGCGGCAGCTGGTTGCGGTGCCGGGCAGGCCGGCCCGGGTGGTGGCGAGCCTGGCCACAGCGGCCGGCCTGTTCGGCGCCGCGTGCTTCGTCTGGGGGATTCTCGGCGACCTGTTCGCGCGGGTGCACGACACCGCGCCGGTACCGGGGCCGCTGGCGGCCGCCGGCCCGCTGGTGTTCCAGGTCGGCATCCTGGGGCTGCTGGTGATGCTTGTGGCCGCCCGGCCCCGCCGGCTTCCGTTCTGGACCCCGCTCCTGGTGCTGGGCGGGTTCCTGCTCTTCGCGATCGACCTGGATCTGATACCGGTCGGCGCCCTCATCGTCCTATGTGGACTATCGCCGCTGGCCCGGCGCTCGCCCGTCAGGTCGACCCCGGCAGTGCGGTGACCGGGGTACGGCCCATCAGGTGCAGCAGCTGCTGCTGCCGGGAGGCGTCCGGCTCCGGCGTACCGGCCGGGGCGGCGAAGAACCGGTGCGTGCTGGCCGGATCGACCGGCGACTCCACCAGGCCGGCGTAGATCTGGTCCAGGTGCTCGGCGATCCAGGCGACCAGGCCGGGGTCGAGATCCTCGTCGGCGCCGATGGCGCGGGCCAGATCCCAGGTATGGATGGTGCTGTCGGTGGTGCGTACCGCCAGCGCCTGCCGGCCGGTGGTACGGCCCAGCGGGTGGTCGACCATCCGGTCCAGGGCGCCCGGCTCGGCGAACGCGGCCGCGCACGCCTCGACCGAGGCGGCGTACCCACCGACCGGGTCGTCGCCGAGGGCGTCCAGGTCGCGCTGCCGGATGAAGTCGGCCGCGGAACCACCGGCGGCCAGGTCGACATAGTTCAGGTTGCCCCGGGCCATGTGGTTGACCAGCTGCCGGACGTTCCACTCCGAGCAGGGGGTCGGACCGGTCCATTGATGCGGCTCAACCGCCGCCAGCCGGCGCGCGAACCCCTCGCTGGCCGTGCGGAAGCGCTCCAGGATGGGTACCGATTGATCCATCGAGGTGTACCGTACCGCACCATGAGGATGATTCGGCTGCCCGCGTTGATCGCGGTCCCGCTCGCCGTGCTGATGGCGACCTCCGGTTTTACCCTCCAGAGTGGACAATCGCAGGCCGGGGAGTCGCAGCACCTGCCCGCCTGGCAGCTCTCCACGACCGGCTCGGCGGCAAGGCTGCGCGGCCTGGCCCCGGTCAGCGCCCGGGTCGCCTGGGCCAGCGGCAGCGGCGGTACGGTCCTGCTCACCGTGGACGGTGGGCACAGCTGGAGTTCGGTCGGGCCGCCCGGCACCGCCGACCTCCAGTACCGGGACATCGAGGCGTTCGACGCGCGGCACGCGGTCATCCTCTCCATCGGCGAGGCCGACCAGTCACGGGTGTACGTGACCGGCGACGGCGGCAGTACCTGGACCGAGACGTTCGTCAACGACGATCCGGCCGCCTTCTACGACTGCATGGCCTTCTTCGACCCGCGGCACGGCCTGGCCATGTCCGACCCGGTCGGCGGGTTCTTCCGGATTCTGTCCACTTCGGACGGTGGGCGGAGCTGGGTGGTGCTGCCGACCGACCGGATGCCGCCGGCGCTGGATGGCGAGTTCGGTTTCGCGGCGAGCGGAACCTGCCTGACCGCGGTACCCGGTACCCAGGCCTGGTTCGCCAGCGGCGGCGGGGGCGCCCGGGTGTTCCACACCACCGACCGCGGCCGGTCCTGGAGTGTGGCGCAGACGCCGGTACCGAGCGGCCCGTCCGCCGGGATCTACTCGCTCGCGTTCCGCCCCTCCGGCCAGGGCATCGCGGTCGGCGGTGACTTCGCCGTGCCGACCGCCGCGCCGGACGGTGCCGCGGTCAGCGCAGACGCCGGGCGCTCCTGGTCGGCGGCGGCCACGGCACCGGGGGAGTACCGGTCGGGCTCGGCCTGGCTGCCCGGTACCCGGTCCACCGCCATCGCGGTCGGCCCGACCGGAAGCGACATCTCCTACGACGGCGGCCGGAACTGGCTGCGCTTCGACACCGGTAGCTTCGACGCGGTCGCCTGCGCGCCCGACGGCGCCTGCTGGGCCTCGGGCGAGACCGGCCGGGTGGCGGTCCTGCAGAGCTGAGTGCACCGGCTGAACATGTTGGGCCGCCCCGGTGCACCGGTCGGGGCGGCCCGCTCAGCCGGCTTGTGACAGCGGACCGACGAACAGCATCCGCAGCGCCTGCTCGGCCTCCTGCCGGGCGGCCCGCGGGTCGGCCGCGTGCGCGACCTGTAGCGCGGCCTCGATCACCGCGCTGAAGACCAGTTGGACCAGCAGCGGTACCGGCTCCGGCCGGCCGTGGTCATCGCCGGTGCGCTGGGCCGGCACGATCGGCCTGGGGATCGCCCCGGCCCCGGTGAGCATTCCGGCGATCAGGCGGAGCCCGTGCCGTGCCTCGATCTCCCGCCAGGCCTGCCAGCCGAGTACCGCGGGCGCGTCGGTCAGCGCGATGCGCAGCACCTCGGGGGTCTGGCAGAGGTCGAGGAAGCGGCCCAGTGCGGCGAGCACCGGTGCCGGCGGTACCGGCCCGGCGGCCGCCGCGGCGGCGGCGACCCGCTCGGTTACCTCCGCCTCCACCTCCTCGAAGACCGTCCGGAACAACTCGGTCTTGTCCCGGAAGTGGTGGTACAGCGCGCCGCGGGTCAGGCCGGCCGCGGCGACGATCTGTTCGGCGGATACCTGGGCGTAGCCGCGCTCGGCGAACAGCCGCCGCGCCACCCGCACCAGTTCGCCCCTGGTACTGGCGGCGCGGTCCTGCTGGCTGCGCCGGCCATTCTCGTGCCGCGCCATCTACGGCGCGACGGTGGTGCGGGTGAAGGCGACCACCAGGTCGGCCAGCCGGTCCGGTTGGTCCTCAGGCACGAAGGTGTACGAGTCCGGGATGGCCACCAGGCTCGCCCGCGGTACCGCCTGCCTGAGCCGCTCCGCCAGCGCCATCGGGAAGACGCGATCCTCCTGCGCCCAGGCGAGCAGTACCGGCTTGGTGAACGTCCTCAGGGCGGCACCGGCGGCGAGTGTCTCCCGCCGGTTCGCGGACCGCAGGAACCGGCGCAGATCCTTGCGTACCAACGAGTTCTGCTGGATCGGCGCCATGTACGCGTTGACCACCTCGACCGGGATCGGCCGCTTTGCCACCCAACCGAACGCGACCGGCAGCCGGTGTACCGCCTGCAGCCGCATCACCTGGCCGATCTGCCACCCGCCGCCGGGCAGCCGGCCCAGTGTGGCCAGCAGGGTGAACGGCGGCGGGAGGAGACGCTCGAAGGCGTCCGACGGGGTGAGCACCACCCGGCCGATCCGCTCCGGGTGCCGGGTCATCAGGATCTGGGTGATCGCGCCACCGGTGTCGTTGGCGACCAGGGTCACGTCGGTCAGATCGAGCCGGTCGAGGAAGGCGGCGACCAGATCGGCGATGCCGGTCAGGCTGAGGTCGGCCGTGGGTACCGGGATGTGGTGCGCGCCCAGCGGCCAGTCCGGCGCGATGCAGTGCAGGCCGGCGTCGGCGACGGCGGGCGCAACGGCGCGCCACAGCAGCGAGTTGACCAGCAGCCCGTGGACGAAGACCACCGGCGGACCTGAGCCTGCCTCGCGATAGCGGATCCGGGCGGAGGGCAGCTCGACCTCACGCGTTGT
>JAFMQQ010000492.1 GCA_017354595.1 Micromonosporaceae bacterium | reverse complement strand
TGGCGCGCGGGTACACCGAGATGATCCGCGACGCGCACCAGGATCAGGAGACCAACGAGGACGCCACCATCGTGCTGGAGGAGCTGGACAAGGTATCCCGCATCACCAAGCGGCTGCTGACTCTGATGCAGGTGGAGCAGGCGCACTCGCTGGGCCGGTGCGACATCGACGCGGTACTGGGCCGCATCGTCCGGCGGTGGCAGCCGACCGCCGGGCGGGACTGGGTACTGCGTACCGACATCGGGTACGGCCTGCTCAACCGGGAACGGTTCGAGGCGGCGTTGGACTGCCTGCTGGAGAACGCGGTGAAGTTCACCGGCGCGCAGGGCCGGATCGAGGTGACCGGCGAACGCGAACGCGACCACTGGCGGGTGCAGATACGCGATGACGGCTGCGGGATGTCAGCCCAGACTCGCCGGCAGGTCATGACGGCGGCACCCGGCCTGAGTACGAGAACCGGGAGCGGGCTGGGGCTGGCCACGGTCCGGGCGGTTGTCGCGTCAATGCACGGGCAGGTCGCCGTCGCCAGCGAGCCCGGCCGGGGCACGACGGTCGCATTGCGGATACCGTACGCGCCGCCGTCCACTGTGGAGCAGGTGCCGACGGCGGATTCGACGATCGCCTCGTTCCCCGGCGGTACAGGCTACCGGTGATGCAGGGCATGGTGGTGAGCGTCCATGCCGTAAGTCCTTTGTGGAGGGTTTGCGGCACCGGTCGGGTCGCAGCCGGGACGTGCGTCCACCGCCGGCCGCGTTCAGTTGGCGGCCCGGACTTGCGCCCTCCGATGTCCGGCAGCCGTGCGGCGACCAGCCAGCGGCGCCCGGCGGACCAGGCCGGTCCGGACCAGGCCGGTCCGGACCAGGCCGGTCAGGGCGGCGGCGATGCGGGCGACCGTCTGCTCGCCACTGCGGCCGATCGTGGTCGGGTGTTCGGCACGCCAGATCAGGGCCGCCTGGGTAGCCTCGGACATCGTCGTCTCCTCTCGCCGGACCGCCCTTGCTGGGCGGCTTCGACCAGTCGACGAACGGCGACGACCCGGATCGACAACCCGACCGGAAACTGTGACCGGAGGCCGGAGGGGAGCGGATGCGGTACCTGCTGTTGATGTGTGGTGAGGGCCGGGACGAGCCCAGCCCCGCCGAGATCGTCGCGATGCCCGACTTCATCGGCTGGGAGGCGCGGCTCCGCGAGCGGGGCCTGCCCCACCAGGGGGTACGGCTGCGGCCGCCGGGCAGCGCGGCGACGGTACGGCTGCGGGCGGCCGAAATGCTGGTCACCGACGGGCCGTTCGCCGAGACCCGGGAGCAGATGGGCGGGTTTGAGATCCTGGACTGCGCCGGCCCGGACGAGGCGATCGAGGTGGCGGCCGGCCACCCCGGCGCCATGCACGGCAACCGGGTCGAGGTACGTTCCCTCGCCGGGCCCGCCACGGGCGGGGAGCACGCACTGGTGGAGCTCGCCCGTACCGGGCCACCGCCGGGCCGGCACCGGTACCTGATGATGGTCTGCCTCGACCCGGCGGCGCAGCCGGAACCGGCGGCCGAGACGATCGGCGGTTGGGTCGAGCAGATGAGCCGCAATGGCGTGTGGCGTTACGGCCAGCGGTTGGGTCCGGCCAGCGAGGCGACGATGGTGTCCACAATGGATGGCAAGGTGCTGACCACCGACGGTCCGTTCGCCGCGGCGGCGGAACAGATCGTGGAGATCGGCGTGCTGGAGTGCGCGAGCCTCGCCGAGGCGACCACGGTGGCCGCAACGCACCCGGTCGCTGCGGTCGGCTGTGTCGAGGTGCGGCCGTTCTGGGAGGAGTGAGCCGTCACCACCCGGCGACCGAGCCGGCATCGACCGGCATCGCGGTACCGGTGACGAACGACGCCTGCTCCGAACTGAGCCATACCACCGCGGCCGCCACCTCCTCCGGTTGACCGAAGCGCTTCATCGCCTGCGGCGCCATGATCTCGTCCCGGCGGGCCTGGTCGTCCGGCATCAGCGGGGTCATGATGGCGCCCGGGCAGACCGCGTTGACCCGGATGTTGTCGTTGGCGTACTCGATAGCGGCGTTCTTGGTCAGGCCGACGATGCCGTGCTTGCTCGCGGTGTACGCGGAGAGCAGGTGCACCCCGCGCAGTCCGGCATTGGACGCGGTGTTGACGATCGCGCCGCCACCGGCGCGCAGCATCTGCCGGATCTGGTGCTTCATGCCGAGGAAGGTGCCGCGCAGGTTGACCGCGATGACCCGGTCGAAGTCCTCGTCCGCGGTATCGGCGAGCCGGGCGTGCACGCCGATACCCGCGTTGTTGTGCGCGAAGTCCAGGCTGCCGTACCGCTGGACGGTGAACTCCACCAGCGCCCGGTTGTCCTGCGCGCCGGAGACGTCGCAGGCGAAGTACTCCGCCTGGCCGCCGGCATCCCGGATCGCCTGCACCGTCTGCTGCCCGCCGGCCTGCGCGGTGGCGAGGTCGGCGACGACAACCGCCGCCCCTTCGGCGGCGAAGCGGATGGCACAGGCCCGGCCGATCCCACTCGCCGCGCCGGTGACCAGGCCGGCCTTGCCTTTCATAAGCTCGCCCATGTCCCGGGGACGGTACACGGCGGTAAGCTGATCGGTCCAGAATCGAGATCAGTCCACCCGTGGGCTGCCAGCCGGGCCGGAGGATCGACATGCGTGCCGCGGTGTTCCGGGGTATCGGGCAGCTGCTGGTGGAGCAGATACCCGACCCGGTCCCGGGTGACCGGGACATCGTCATCCGGGTCCGGGCGTGCGGTGTCTGCGGCACCGATCTGTCCACATACACCAAGGGGCTGTTCACCCCGGTCGGTCAGGTGATGGGGCACGAGTTCGCCGGCGAGGTGGTACATGTCGGCGCGGCGGTCGCCGACCTCGCGGTCGGCGACCGGGTGACCGGGCTGCCGATCCAGCCCTGTGGTGACTGCCGGCGGTGCCGCGAGGGCGCACGCCACCTGTGCCAGGTGTGGACCACCCGCAGCATCGCCTACGGCCTGCCGGGCGCCTTCGCCGAACTGCTGCGCATCCCGGACGCGGTGCTCGGCGGCAACGTGCACCGGCTGCCGGAGAACGTCACGTTCGAGGACGGCGCGCTGGTGGAGCCGATGTCGGTGGCGGGACACGCGGTGCGCCGCGCCCAGCACCCGGCCGGGGAGCCCGCGGTGGTACTCGGCCTCGGCCCGATCGGGCTGCACGCGGCGCAGGTACTGCGGGCCAAGGGTGCCGCTGCGGTGATCGGGGTGGACCAGTCGCCGCTGCGCCGTACCGTCGCCGAGTCGCTCGGCATTGTCGCGCTGGACGGCACGGGTGACCTGAAGTCCACAGTGGACGGTCTGGTAGGCCCGGCGGAGGTGCCGTCGGTCTTCGAGGCCTCCGGCGCCGCGGCGCTGGTACGCCAGGCAGTGGATCTGGTACGCCCGGGCGGCCAGTTGATGGTGGTGGCGCTGTACCACGCGCCGG